>DASRDP010000036.1 GCA_035652535.1 Chloroflexota bacterium | reverse complement strand
TCGGCGGATCAAAGGGCCACCATTCCCGATAGCGCTCCATCCCCGCCCCCGATGCGAACTGCGCCGATTCATACAGCGCCGCGACGTACCGTGCATAGCGCTCCCGCCCGGGGTGTATAGGATCTGTCGGTCCCCGCACAGTTACGATTTGACACGATCCCGCGCGTCTCTACAATCGCGTCCGAATCCTCGCGCGAAGGGGTGCTCATGGGGCCTGGCCAGCCTGCCCCACACCTTGCTGTCGTCCGACCGGGCCGTGATGGACTCGACTGGCTGGCGCAGGTCGTCCGTGAGGCGAAGACCGAGGATTCGCTCGCGCCGGTTACCGTCGTCGCGCCGAACTATTACGCGGCGCGGGCGATCGTGTGGCGACTGGCCGAAGACGGCGGCTTCGTCAACGTGCGCACGCGCCTGCTGGGGCAGGTCGCCCGGATCATGGCCGAACCCGCGCTCGGTGGCCGGAGGGCGCTCACCCCGGCCCTCGACGCTGCTGCCACGCGCGCCGCGGCGCTACGCCTGCGTTCGTCCCTCGGCGATGTGGCTGGTCACCGCTTTTTTCATCGCGCGCTCGGAGAGTTGTTTCGCGAGGCCCGCCGCTCGGAAGCTCGACTCGAGTCGCTGCGGCTGGAGGGCCAGATCGGCCTCGCGGCTCTCGACGCGTGGGCGGCCTACGCCGCCCTGTGCCGGCCCTACGCCGACGCCACTGAGCTGCGAGAGATTGCCGCGCGGCGGTTGTCAAACGCGGCGGCGTGTCCGCCGGAGCTCGCCGAGCTGGGGATGTTGGTGCTCTACCTGCCAACACGCGTCGATCCCGTCGATGCTCGCCTCGTGGCGGCCGCCGCGCGCTGGGTCCCGGTCGTCGTGGCCCTCGGGTGGGTCGCCGATCCGATCGCCGGGGGGGACCAGGCCGCCCGGGAGGCGGCCGCGCAGCTCACCGGCGTCCTCGGGTGCGACCCGCCGACCTGGCCGGACACGCGCACGGCCGTGGGCTCCCGGACAGATGTGCGCATCGTTCGCGCCCCGGACCCGAGCGAGGAGGTTCGAGAGGTCGTGCGCGGCATCGCAGCGGATCTCGAAGCAGGAATGCCGCTCCATCGAGTGGCCGTCCTCTACCGCGACACAGAGACGTACGCTGCGCTGGTCCGCGATTCTCTGACCCTGGCAGGTCTCCCGTGGTCGGCGCTCGAAGGCGTCCGTCTCGCGGATACGTTGCCGGGCCGCGCGCTGTCCGCCTTGCTGCGGCTCCCAGAGCGGCGTTTCGAGCGAACAGCCGTCCTCAGGTGGATCGACGCGTGCGGCCAGGTTCAGGCTGACGGGCCTGATCTCGAACCGGGCGCGTGGGACCGGGTAACGCGCGCCGCCAACGTCGTCCGCGGCGCAAAACAGTGGGTGGAGCGGCTCACGCGTTACGCGGCGACGTGCGAGGACTCGGCGGCGCAGCAGGAGCAAGAGGGGATGGTCGCGGTCGCTGCCGGCTTGCGCCGAGAAGGTTCGGCTGCCCGCGCAATGGCGAAGACGATCGGCGATCTCGACGTCGCGCTCCGCCCGCCAGAGTCCGGCTCAACGTGGGCGAGCTTCGTCGGGTGGGCGCAAAGGCTGATGGAGCGGTTCGGCCAGCCGCGCGGGGGGTGGCCCGATCGCCTCAGTCCCACCGTCGACCGCATAGCGGCAGCCATTGGGGATCTGGCACAGGCGGACGAATTCAGGAGGGACGTCGGTCCGACCCTCGCCGAGTTTCTCGACGCTCTGGAAGCCGCCCTCGATGGAGAGACGGAGCAAGCCGGTCACTTTGGGGATGGAGTCGTCGTAGGGCCGATTCCATCGGTGACCGGCCTCGCGTTCGAACGGGTGTACGTCGTGGGACTCGTCGAAGGGACTCTGCCCCCCACGCCCGCGCCGGATCCGTTCGGCGACCCGATGGGGCTGGTCGATCGACGCCGCGCGGAAGAGCGGCGCGCGTTCCTCGTCGCGGTCGCTTGCGCGGACGGCGGTCGGTTGGTCCTCTCGACCCCGGATTCGACCGGAGGCCGCCCTGCGTACCCATCACGCTGGCTCCTGGAAGTGGCGGCCGGGCTGGAGGGGCGCTCGTCCCTGGCCACGTCGGAATTTCGACGTTTGCGGAACGGGGATTCGCGCCCGTGGCTTCGAGTGGTGCTCTCCGCGCAAAACGGCGTTGAGCGGGCGAGCGCGGCGGCCGATCTGGAGGATCGGCGGCTCGCGGAGGCCATCGCGGTCGTTCGGAGCGGGCAGCTCGCGCGGCATCCCCTTGCCCTCCGGGAGGACCTCCCGCTCGGGCGCGGTCTGGCATCGATCCGTGCGCGCCGAAGCAGCGCCTTCACCGCGTTCGATGGCAATCTGATCGACCGAGCCGCGGATTCGCGCCGTTTGTCGGGAACATCGACAGGGAACCAGCCGACGTCAGCGACCGCGATCGAGCAGTGGGCGACGTGTCCGTTCCGGTACTTTCTGTCACACGTCCTGCGCGTCGAGCCGACGCGGCGCCCCGAGGAGTCGTGGTCGCTTGATCCCCTCGAGCGCGGAACGCTAATCCACGAGATTCTCTGTCTATTCATGCGAGAGCAGGTCCAGCGCGGCGGGCCGCCCGCGGTCTACGGCGACGACGACATCGCGCTCATCGAATCGATCGCGGGAAGCTCGTTCACGGAGCGGGAGCGAAGCGGCGTGACCGGCCACCCGCTCGTGTGGAGCACCGTCCGGTCGGCCATTGTCGCCGAGCTCCGGGCCTTTCTCGCCCGCGACCAGGCGTGGCGCGAAGCCAACAACTGCCACCCGTGGCGCTTCGAGCAGGCGTTTGGGACGCCAGCATCCGCCTCCTGGCCGGAGGTCGAAATTCCCGTCGGCGATGCATCGATGCGCTTTCGCGGCGTCATCGACCGGGTCGATCGGGCGGCCGACGGCTCCAGAGCGTACGTCGTCGACTACAAGACCGGAGACAGCAAATCGTACGAATCGATTCGGGATGATCCGGTCCTGGGCGGCCAGCACCTCCAGCTCGCTCTCTATACGCAGGCGGTGCGCGACGAGGCCGGCGCGCCCGTACCGGCGGCAGGCTGCTTCTGGTTCACTTCCCGTGGTTCTCGCGTAACGCACGCTGCGATCCCCGATGACCCAGATGCCGTCCGCAGGAGGCTCAAAGAGGCGTTGGAGCAGGTCGCCACCGGAATCGGCCAGGGCGCATTCCCGCAGGTGCCCGGCGCTGAGGCGTCGACAAGCTTCGCCAACTGCCGGTACTGCGACTTCGTCCGCGTGTGTCCGTCGGCCGTGGACGACGTCTGGGCACGCAAGCGATTGTCGCCAGCACATCAGCTCCACAGCCGGCTCGCGCTTGGCCATCAGGAGCTGGGCGACGAAGAGGAGTCCGATTGACCGCGGCCAACGTCCCGGTGGACGGTGAGGAGCGCGACCAGATCATCCATGATCTCTCCTCGACCATCTTCGTGGAGGCCGGGGCGGGTACAGGAAAGACCACGGTTCTGGTCGAGCGCGTCGTCGCGCTTGTCGCGGAGACGGGTCTCAGAATGGACAGGCTCGCCGCCATCACGTTCGCCGAGCCGGCTGCCGCCGAGCTGCGCGATCGCATCCGCCAGGCGCTCGAGGCGCGCGCGGCGCACCCCGGTGCGTCTGCCGAGGCGCGAGAGCGATGCCGGCTCGCCGCGCTGGAGATCGACCGTGCAGCCATCCAGACGATTCATTCCTTCGCGGGGGCGATTCTGCGCGCTTTTCCCCTGGAGGCTGGACTGCCCCCCGGCTTCGCTACGATGAGTGCGATCGAGCAGAACGCGCTGTTCGAGGAACGGTTCAGGGCCTGGTTCTTCGATCGAGTGACGGATGCGGAGTTCCCGGCAAGGCAGCAAACCGTCGATCGCGCCTTGAAGCTCGGGCTTCGCGTGGAGGATCTGCGCGTGTTGGCCTCCCTGCTCGAGCAGCACTACGATCTCCTGGCTCTCCGCCCGGGATGGGACGCGGCACCGGGACCGGACCTACGCGAAGTTGCCCATATCTGGGCGTCGCGTCTCCAGGGCTTGGCGAGCGCGATCGCGTACGTGAAGGACGCGGATTCCGACCGCCTCATTGGGGAAATCTATCGTGTCATTCCGATCGCGCAGGAGTTGGCGGCGGCGCGGGATGAGGACGCCGCGCTGGCGGCGCTCCAGCGCTTTGCCGAAGGCCCGAGTCCGGGCAATTTGGGAGCGCAAAAGAACTGGCTGGACCGCGATGCGCTGCATGCAGCTCGCACGACGTTGGGGGATGCGAGACGGGACGTCGGCGATGCGCTGGCGTCGCATTCGACCCGGGTCTTCTGCGATCTGATCGCGCTTCTCCGCGAGATGGTGCTCTCCTCCGCCGCCGAACGGCGGGCGCGCGGCGTCGCAACCTTTCAGGACCTGCTGGTCTGGGCGAGGGACCTCCTCCGCGATCGTCCCGACGTCCGCGTTCGCGCCCAGAGTCGGTTCGATCGTATTCTGGTGGACGAGTTTCAAGATACGGATCCGCTGCAGGCCGAGATCGCCCTGTTCCTCGCCGGCGATCCGGATCAGGCGAATGAGCGGGACTGGCACAAGCTCCGCCTGATGCCCGGCAAGCTGTTCGTCGTGGGCGACCCGAAGCAGTCGATCTATCGATTTCGGCGAGCGGACATCGCCATGTACGAGGCGATTTGCTCGACATTCCAGCCCGAGGCGATGCGGCTCGGGCTGCGGCAGAACTTCCGCTCGCGCGCGTCGATCCTGCGGTGGGTGAACGATCACTTTGGCGCGGCTATGGCGGCGGTCGCCGGCGTCCAGCCACCGTATTCGGCGCTGGTTCCGGATGTACAGACCGCCGAAGGCGCCCCAGCCCCCGCCGTTGCGGCGATGGGCGGCCAGGTGGAGGCAAACGCCGCGGCGGTCCGGCGCGTTGAAGCAGAGGCCGTTGCGCGCCTCGTGCGCCAGATCGTAGCCGATGGTTGGCTTGTCCGCGGCGAGGACGGCGGGCTTCGACCTGCGCGCGCCGGCGACGTCTGCGTCCTGCTCCCGACGCGGACGAACCTGACGATCCTCGAGCGCGAGCTCGACCGCTACGGCGTGGCGTATCGCATGGAGAGCGGCGCGCTCGTGCTGGACACGCAGGAGGTTCGAGACCTGCTCGCCTGCCTGCGCGCTATCGACGATCCGTCGGATCAGGTTGCGCTCGTCGCCGCGCTGCGCTCGCCGGCATACGGGTGCTCCGACGTGGACCTGCTCGATTGGGTGGAGAGCGGCGGCCGCTTCGACTACCACGCCTCCGGCACCGGCCTCAACGGCCGCGTGGGCTCGGCGTTCGCCTCGCTGCGCGAATTTCACCGCGCGCGACTCGAGCGCTCAGCCGCCGCGACCGTCGAGGCGTTCATCCGCGACCGAATGTTGGCGATGGCGGCATTGGCCCAGCCTCGGCCGCGCGAGGCATGGCGACGGCTTCGCTACGTGGTGGCGCAGGCCAGGGCTCTGACGGCGAGCGGAGCGGGCGGCCTGCGTTCGCTTGTCGACTGGCTCGAGGAGCTGCAGCGGGGCCGCCAATACGATCTGGAATCCCCCCTGCCCGAATCAGACGAGGACGCGGTCCGGATCATGACCATCCACGGGGCGAAGGGGCGGGAGTTCCCCGTCGTGATCCTGACGGGGCTCGGCTCATGGCGACGGAATAATCGGGGTCTGATGGTCGCGCCGCATCGGGAGACCGGACGTTTCGACGTGCGACTGAAGAAGGGGTTTCAGACGCCCGGTTTCGACGAGGTGCGCGAGATCCAGGCGACGCACGCGGAGGACCTGCGGCTGCTCTACGTCGCCGCGACGCGCGCTCGCGATCATCTGGTCCTCAGTCTCTTTCGTGGCCCCGGTGAATCGCGCGCGTCGGCCATTGCGTCCGCGCTCCAGGCGGCGCCTGAGGAGTACTGTCGATTCATCGACCCGGCCGCGTCTCCCGCCGACGGCGAGCCCGACGAACGGGCGCCAGCGTTTCCGTCGGTCGCGGAGCACGAAAGGGACGAGAACGCCTGGATTGCTCGTCGATCCTGGCTCATCGAATCGCTCGCGACCTTTCCCCGGATGACACCCACCAGCCTCGCGGATCGCATGACCGGCGAACGAGGCGGCGAGGTTGGCGACCTCGAGGCGCCCCCCGATCGCCTCGAGACGGCGGCGAGCGCCGGCCTGCGCGGCGGGCGCGGAGCGACCGAGATCGGCCGAGCGGTGCACCAGGTGCTGCAGACGATCGACCTCGCAACGCTCGATGGCCTGGAAGACCTGGCGTCAAAGGCCTCCGTCGCGCAGCGGGTGCCGGACAAAGCGGCGGAGGTGGTCGCGCTGGTACGCCAGGTGCGCCAGGCGCCCTCCATCGAGCGCGTGCTGAGCGCCGGCCGTTTCTGGCGCGAAGTGCCCGTCACGGTGCAGATCGACGGCATGACGCTCGAAGGGGTGATCGACCTGCTCCACGAAGGCGCCGATGGCCAGATGACCATCCTCGACTACAAGACGGTGGGCCAGGCCGACACCGTAAAACTCGACGCGATGCGCCGCCGGTATCGGATCCAGGGAGCGGCCTACGCCCTCGGGCTGCGTCGCGCGACGCATCGCAGGACGTCCCGGTGTGTGTTCATCGTCGTCGACCCGTCGGCCGTGATCGAGTACGAGGTCGAAGAGCTGGACTCGACGGCGGACGAGATCGCCGCCGCGCTCCGCCGCTGACGCTATGGCGCGTCGGAATCCGCGCGTCAGGTATCAGGCCGGTGTCTCACCGGTGGCGGTGGAAGGCGATGGATGCAGTCGGGGGGGAGCCGCTCTGTGCACCAATCGAGCACTCGGCGCTCCATGGTGAAGAGGATGATCTGCCGCTCCTGGCTGATGCTCTGCAGCGTTCGGAGGATCCCAACCGTTCGCTCGTCGTCGCAGTGCACCGTCACATCGTCGAGGATCAGCGGACACGTCTCACCCGGGGCTGTGAGATGTTCGGCCAGAGCTACGCGCAGCAGCAGGTAGACCTGCTCGGCGGTCCCGTGGGAGAGCGAGTCGGCGCGCCGGATTTCGCCGTCGATGTCTCGGACGCGCACGTCGAGCTGGCCAGGGTCGACCATCGCTTCGCTGTAGCGGCCCGCGGTCACCTCCGGTAGCCAGCGCTCAATTGAACTTCGAATGATGGGCGCGATGTCGCGGTGGACGCGCTCCTGAGCTTTCGTCAGGAACGCGGCCGTGCGGTCGAGTACGCGGTCGAGGCGCCGCACTGCGGAGAGCGTCTCCTGCGCCCGCGCGTGGGCTTCTTCTGCCTCCGCGACGCTCAGTACCGAGCTGGTCCGCTCCTCGAGCCGGGCCGATGCGGCGGCGAGGGCCACCTGGGCGTCGCGATGCGCCTGCTCCAGGCGCGCCACGTGGGCGTCCGCGTCGCCCTCGAGGGCGAATGCCGCGATGTCGGCCGGGTCGAGCCCCGCCGACGTCTCCTCCGCGTAGCGGATTCGTCGCTCTGTGGCGGCTCTGAGCCCGTCAATCGTGCCGCCGTCCAAGAGCGTCGCCAGCTCGGACCACGCTGCCCGAGCTGCCCGCCGCTCCGCGTCGGCGCGAACGAACGCCTCGTGCCAGGCGCGCAGCCGCCGCGCGACCTCCTCATCGTCGCCTCCTGTCTCGATCCCGCATTGGGCGGCGACGGCGCGGAGATCCGAGCTGAGTCGTTCGATCCTCGCGCGTGCGTCATCCGCTGCTCGCTCCGCGGCCTCGCGGGCGTCGATCGCGAGCTGCAGCGCCTCAACAGGATCGCCGGCCGCTCTCGGTGGCTGCCCATGCGCGGCGACCCAACGCAGCAGCAGCCCCACCGCGAGCGCGGCGATCACCGAAGCGGCGACCGCCATGAGCGGTTCGACTCCGAGCGCGAGGAGTGGGATGCCCACGCCGAGCCCGGCGATGGCGCTCGCCGCCAGGGCCGACGACGGCCTGGCCCCCCGGTAATGCGCGCGAACGCGCTGGAGGCTCATGCGCAGCTCCTGGGACGAAGGCCCGGTCAGCGGAGGTGACCCCGGGCGGGCATCCCACCCGCGGAGCGCGGCATCGATACCCGTCGCGAGCTCGTCCTGCAGGGTATCGGCGGGCGGCGCGTCCGATGGAACGCGCGCGGATAGCTCCTCCGCCCGAGCGAGCCGCGCCCGCCACCCTTCGGCTTCCTCTGCGGACCGCCGCGCGACGGCGATCCGCCAGGCGCGCTCGGCCTCGGCGGCCTCCCGCTCCTTTTCCGCGCGCTCTGCCATCAGGGCGAGATACTCGCCATGTCGCGCTTGCGCCCGTTCGAGCATCGACTCGGCCTCGTGCACCTCATCCATCGCGCGGCGCAGCGGTCCGGTGGCATTGGTGCGACTCGATCCCACGTTCTGGCGACGGTACGCGTCAATATTCGCCAGGGCTTCGGTTGCGGTGGTGTCTGCCGTGGTTGCCGTGGCGGCGCGCTGAAGATGACTCTGCAGGCGACCGGGATCAGCGGTGATTCTCAAGATGTCGCTCTGGCGCACCCATGCCGTTGCGAGAAACGCGCCTCGGTCCAGGCCCAGCCACCGGGACGCATCGGGTGTTCCTTCGCTCATGATCTCAGCCGAGCAATCCCGCCCGAGCTGGATGTCGACCGCCGAGCACGCGATACGCCCGTCCAGGTCGTGCCGCAGCTCGATCCTGCGTCCATCTTCGAGGTCGACTTGGGCGCTCACAGCCCAGCGTTGCTCGCTCCAGGGATGGTGCCGCTCGCGGAAGGCGCGCTCTTCGCCGCTCAGCCGCCCGCGCCGCATGCCGCAGATGGCGGCAAACAGGGCGGCGTGCCACGAGGACTTTCCCGCCTCGTTTGGGCCGTAGATCAGATTCATCCCGGGTCCGAGCGCCAGGCTTTGCTCTGACAACGGGCCGAAGGCGTGCGCGGTGACGCGAACGACCCGCACCTCACTCGACCTGGAGGTCGCGCCGCCCGTCGAGCGCCCGCAGGCCGGTGATGAGGATCCGGCGGCGCTCCGCGTCATCGAGGTCGGGTGCGCCCAGGACGTCGCGCACGAATTGACCCTGAACGGTGGGCTGTCCGGCCAGGAGATCGAAGTCGTAGCCATTGGTGAGGTTCCCCGTGCGTATCACGAGCCCGTCGAGGTCAGTGTCCATGCCTGTGATGTCATCTGCACGGAGATCGATGGCCCGGTCCAGCTCTCCACGGAGCGTGACCCTGGCGACGCCACGGAGCCCGCGCAGGTGTTCGGCGATCAGCCGGCGAATGCTCGTCAGGCTATCGCACCCGGTGATGTCGACTTCGACTTCGTGGCTGGGCGTGACCGCGACGCGGCGAGCTTCGCGCAGGACCTTGCCGTCCGGCTGTATGGTGGCGAGGACAATGCCGCGCTCGCCCTCTTCGCCGAAGTCCAGGGGGTCGGGATTGCCTGGGTACGTATGAGACCCGGCCATCCGGCCGCGGTGGAAGTGGCCGAGAAATGCGTGGTCCAGCCCAGACCGGGCGATTTCGGCCGCGTGGAACGGCGCGTGCGGTTGTTTTCCCGCCGCTTCCCATGCGAACGAAGCCTGTTCCGACCCGTGAAAAAGGGCAAGGTTGACGCCCGACCGGTCGACGCGGAACTCGGCGAGGAAGTCCGGCGTGTTCGCGGGCGCCTGGTGCGCGCTTCCCCAAAGGGTGATCCCATCGTCGAGGCGATACGGTGCGAGGCGCGATTCGGTGAACAGGTGGACGTTTGGCGTCCACGCGACCAGGCGGTACAGACTCGCGGGTCCGAGCCAGTCGTGGTTGCCGGGCGCCAGAAACACCGGGATCGGGTGAATGTCGGCGAAAGCCTGACGCAGAAAGGGACCGGTGTCAGGCGCGCAGCGGTCGTGCTCGTACAGATCGCCGCCGCAGAGCACCGCGTCGACCCGCTCTTCCTGCGCAAGGTGGAGAATGCGCATCAGCGTCTCGCGGAGCGCCTCGCGACGCCTGCGGGCCGCGTGGGCCGATCCGCCCATCCACGCGAACTGGGCGTCCAGGTGCAGATCGGCGAAGTGCAACAATTTCACGGAACGTTCCACCGCATGGGCAACCGTCGGCGATGATACTCGACCGTCAAGCGTGGGACTACCGTGAGCGTCCGATCATGCGCGGTGGCGGCGGCCAGTTTGACTTTGCACAGGCAACCTGGCACGCTACGACCGCGCCGGGTAACATAACGGACCTCGGCCCTACGGACCGGGATCGGCGGGAATGCTTCGGTGATTGGAGTGGTGAAGTGGCAAGAATCGCGGAAGAGCGTCGCGCGAGCGGTGGGCAGCCGCGCACACTGAAGGTCGGGGTGGCCGGTTTGGGCGTTGGCAGCGCGATGATCATTCCGACCATCGAACGGATGAGCGAAACCGAGCTGGTGGCCGCCGCCGACATTCGGCCCGACGCGGTCAAAGCCTTCGAACAACGCTATGAGGGGCGGGGATACAGCAGCGTCGAAGCGCTGTGCGCAGACCCCGAGATCGACGTGGTCTGGGTTGCCACGCCGAACAATCTCCACTGCCAGCACGTCAAGACGGCCGTCGAGCATGGCAAGCACGTCGTCTGCGAGAAGCCCATGGCGCTCTCGGTCGCGGAGTGCGAGGAGATGGTCGAGGCCGCGGAGAAACGGAATGTGAAGCTCCTGTGCGGCCATACGTACAGCTTGAACCCCTCGATCCAGGCAATGCGCCAGGTCGTAAAGTCCGGCGAGCTGGGCCGGCTCACGGCCGTCGCGAACTGGCTCTACTCCGACTGGCTCCTGAAGCCCCGCATGCCGGAGGAGCTGGACGTCAATCGGGGCGGCGGCGTCGTCTACCGACACGGTCCCCACATTATCGATACGATTCGGACCCTCGGCGGCGGGATGCTGCGCAGCGTGCGCGCGATGGTCGGCGCCTGGATGCCGGAGCGGCCCGCACCGGAAAATTTCTCCGCGTACCTGGAATTCGAGGATGGCACACCCGCGACCATCTCTTACAACGGCTACGGCTACTTCAATACAGCCGATCTGGTTTGGGGCATTGGCGATCGGATGTATACGGAAGAGGAGGCCGTGCGCGTGCGTCGCGCGCTGCGGAGCAAGAGCCTCGACGTGGCCCAACAGAAGGAGGACCTCCGCGAGCGGACGCGGAGCGGCACGGATCAGGCGGAAGGTGCCCGATCGGGCCGACGCATCGCGACCGGGAACTGGTTTGGGATCACGGTGGTGAGCTGCGAGCGCGGCAATATCCGCCAGTCACCGGACGGGCTGCTAATCTACGACGACGATGGCCACCACGAACTCCCCGTGCACGGCGAAGGGGCATCCGGAAACGCGGAGCTCCGGGAGCTCCACGCGGCGATCACGCGCGGGGAGCCGATCTCCCACGACGGTCGGTGGGGAATGGCGACCCTCGAAGTGTGCGTCGCGATTCTCCAATCAGCGCGCGAACGGCGCGAGATCATGTTGACGCACCAGTGCCCGACTCGTGACTGACTATCGAGCCAGCGCTCGCGGCCAGGCGACATGACAGGAAAGGTTCTGGTCGTCGAGGACGATGACAGCCTGCGAGATGTCGTGTGCACCGTACTCGAGATGGAAGGCTACGTGGTGTTCGGCGCGGGAACGGGCCAGGCCGCCCTTGACCAAGTTGAGAAGAACACGCCCGAGGTGATCCTGCTGGACGTGAGCTTTCCTCAGATGGACGGCGCGGCCTTCTTCGCCGAGCTGGAGCGGCTCAAGCTGGAGGCCAGGCCGAAGGTCATCGTGCTCACGGCCGACACCCGGGGGCGGCAGATCGCCGACGACATCGGCGCCAGTGGATACATGGAAAAGCCATTCTCCATCCCTGCCCTCCTCCAACAGATCGAACAGATCCTGGCCCAAGCCTGAAGCCGGTCGCTGTTGACGCGTCGCCGCGATGGAATTGCATAATGTGGCACAACGGCGGCCAGAGACCGGGTTGGAGGAAGGATTCGTGCTCACCAAAGAAGAAAATGAACGACTCACTCGCGTGGGCCCCGGCACGCCGGCGGGCGAGCTGCTCCGACGCTACTGGCATCCAGTCGCCATCGCCCGGGAGCTGACGGACGACCGCCCGACGAAGTTCGTCCGAATCTTGGGTGAGGACCTCGTGCTCTTCAAGGACAAGAGCGGCAACGTCGGCCTCATGCAGGACCATTGCGTCCACCGCGGCGCTTCCATGCTCTACGGGCGCGTCGAGGAGCGGGGGATCGCCTGCGCGTACCATGGCTGGCTCTACGACACGAAAGGCAACTGTCTGGAGACGCCGGCCGAGCCGGCGGACAGCAAGTTCTATCTGACGGTAAAGGCGAAGGCGTACCCGGTGAAGAAGTTCATCGGGATGTACTGGGCGTACCTGGGACCGCTGCCGGCGCCGGAGATCCCACAGTACGACGTGTGGGCACGGAAGGACGGAATCCGCAAGCTCGCCGTGTACCCCCAGCTCGACTGCAACTGGCTCAACCCGACCGAGAACTCGGTCGACCCCGCCCACCTTCAGATCCTTCACCAGGAGTTCATTGGGCGCGGGAAGAAGCCGCCCAGCACGACGCGCGGATTCACGGACGACGTGCGGGACTTCGTCTTCTATGAGTCCGACTACGGGATCGTCAAGAAGCGTACCTACGCCAACGGTCACGTTGATCAGCACCCGCTGATCTTCCCCAACATCCTTCGGCAGGCCAATGCGACGCAGCTGCGAGTCCCGATGGACGATACGCACACGAACGTCTTCTTCGTGTATTTCTTGCCAATCGAGCAGGAGGGCTACTCGGACGATGACCCGGACGTCATCATCGTGCCTCCCTTCAAGGATCCGGTGGACCAGCTCCACCCCTTCACCCGATTCAAGCTGGACCAGGTCCTGGCTCAGGACCACATGGCCTGGGAGACGCAGGGCGCAATCGCGGATCGGGAGCACGAGCGGTTGGCCACCTCCGACCGAGGCGTCGCCATGCTGCGCGAAGTCCTGAAGCGGGAGATCGACAAGGTCGAGCGGGGGTTGGACCCCCTAGCGGTGGTCAGGGATCCGAACCACGGGATCATCAACACGTTCCTGACCGAGTCGCTGGCCGAGGGCTGGTACGACCCGGCGGGACGCGGCGGACCGACGGTAGCGAAAGCCGACGACTGGTTCGATCCCGGCGCCGAGGGCGCGCGAGAAGCTGCCAAGGTCTAACACCGGTCGCAATGAGAGTGCGCGAGGCGGCCGGATGCCGGCCGCCTCGCCATTTTTCGGAGGGAATCGCGTGGCGCAGCAATATCCGGTCTCCACCGTGCGCGCCTACTCATCGAACGTCTATGGCCGCTGCATCACAAACGTCGGCGACCACCACTTCGTCGTGGACCATGCGACGTATCAAGATGGGCCCGGCGACCAGCCGGGCCCAACCGAGATCTTTCTCTCCGGCGTCGCATCGTGTGGGGTCCTGCTGGTCGAGCGCGAGGCGAAGAATCGTCGAGTCCGCCTGGACAGCCTCGAGGTCACCATCGACGGACACCGGAGCCCGGCGCGGCCAGACCGGGAGCACACCACGTTCGATCGCGTCGCCATGCGCTTCGCCTTCGTCGGCCCGGGCGAGGAGGACGCGGGCGCCCTCGTGGCGCACTATCGGCGAACCTGACTCCTCTTTGGCACGGTCGCCGTGGCGACCCCCGAAGTTACCGTCACCTTCACGACGCGTCCTGCTTGACCGCGCGGTCCGCGGACGCGTCGGCGTCGAGTCCGGCTGCGCCCAGCCACGGGTGCTCCGACGTGTCGATCACCACGCCGTCGGGCCCGCGGTGCTTGACCTCGAAGAACTGCGTGCCCGCGGTCGGTCTGGGGCTCATCAGCTCGGCGCCGCTCTCAATGAGGCGCTCGTTGTACTCCTCCAGATCCTCGACGACGAAGCCGAGGTGGTGGAGCCCCACGTAGTCCATCCCGCGGCCGAGCTGATCTGTCTTGAAGTTCAGCACCGCGACGTTGATCGTCCCGTCGCTGAGGTAGATGCCGTTCGCCAGCTCGGTGTCGGTTCGGCCGACCTCTTTCATGTCGAAGACCCGCTTGTAGAACGCCGCCGTCGCTTCGGGATCTTTCGTCGCCAGCGCAATGTGTCTGAGCTTCGGCATCGCACCTTGCCTCCTTACCGCGCCGCGGAGCCTTTGGCGCTCTCCGGAAGCGCCGGTCCCATCTTACGCCGTCGGCGCCCTCGGCGGTATGATGAGAGCCTTTTGGAGCCCGTGAAGTTGGCGGCGGGCCTCTGACGCTGCGCCGCGTCTGGGAGAAGAACGATGACGGCCCATGAGCGCGATGCCGCTCTGCGCGAGCTGCTGGCCGATGCGTGCAGCATCCTCTATCGGCTCGGCCTGACCGATTACCTTGGGCATCCCAGCATGCGCATCCCCGGCACCGATCGGGTGCTGATCAAGCCGCGCCACTCGACGCGAGTGCGAGCGATGGACCGCGTCCGACCGGAAGACATGGTCGTGATCGACCTGGATGGGAATCTGGTAGAGGGAAGTGAAAGCCCGCCGGCGGAGCGTTTCATCCACACCTGCATCTATCGGGCGCGCCCCGACGTCCAGGCCGTTGTGCACACCCACCAGCCGATGGCGACGATCATGGGCGTCGCCAGCCAGCCGATCCTCCCCATCCTGCACGTTCAGGCGGCCCTGGTGGAGCGACCGGTTCCTGTGTGGCCGTGCGCCAAGCTGGTGACCGATAACGAGCTGGGGGAGCAGATGGTTGCGGCGATGGGCGAC
The DNA here is from genome assembly GCA_035652535.1 of Chloroflexota bacterium. NCBI lineage: Bacteria > Bacillati > Chloroflexota > Chloroflexota bacterium. The sequence continues at coordinate 78,250 of DASRDP010000036.1, read as the reverse complement.
CACAGGGTGTGTCTGCTTCAGGGACATGGCATCGTGAGCGCCGCTCAAACGATCCAAGAGGCCACCATCGGTGCGATCCACCTCGAGGACCTGGCGCTGGCGAACTATCGCGTGTTGGCGATCAATAGCCGCCCGCGGATCATTCCGTCGGAGGAGATCCGCCAGTTGAAGGAGCGCGGCGTGGGCTTCGACGTCCGGTGGGCGTACTATGCGCAGCTCGCGGGCGTCGGCGGCGACTAACGGGGGCGGGCCAATCTTCGGCTCGTCAGCCCCACACGCCCGTCTTAGACAGCGCGATCACTCCGTCGCTCGGTTCTCGATGACGATCCATGGGCTTCCGCCCACCAGGTACAGCGATGGATCGCGCGGGTCCGAGTTGTTTCGCGACGGCTCGAGGGCGAGCGAGTAGGCTCCGCCTCTTGGGAATACGGCGCGAACGTTGCCCCGCTTGTCGACGAGCTGCGCGGAGTCAGCGTGCGCCCGAATCGTCGCCTGAACCGGGGTCGGAGACGCGTTCCAGATCACGGTGATGCGCTGTGCGCCCCGCTGCATCGTCACCCAGTTCACCGCGGCCGGCCACGGCCACTGCACCCGGTTGGCGTTGGATGCGAGCAGCCGGGTGATCTCGTCGTCCGTGGGCGGGTCGTGGGAGCCCTGCCATTCGTAGGTCGCTGCTGTCACGTCGGCCAGATACCGCGCGGCGACTTGATATGCCACGTACGATGGGCGCGCGGTCCCGTCATTGCGAGTCAGGCCCCAGTATTCGTCCCCGTTCTCGGGCGCCTCGTCCTGGAGCTTATAGATGGCGTAGCGCTCCACGCCCGCTGCCCGGGCGAGGGCCACGCTCTCGATCACATACGATGCTTGCTCGTCGAGCGTGGCGCGGAAGGGCCCTTCGCCGTTTTGAACGCGCGGGTCGTTCTTGATGAGCACATTGCTCTCGTCGATCCAGATCGGCTTGCTGATACCGCGCGCCTGCATGATCCGTCGATACGTCATCGGGACGGCGAAGCTATTGAGGGGGTTTCCGTAGCAGTGCGCGTCGACGACGTCGAAGTACCAGGCATTGCCGGCGGCGCTGGGATCCGAAGCGAGCGCGTCGAGCACGCGCTGGAAGTACTGTGACCGGCCCTCTTCCTTGTCCCACCAGTAGGTCAGGCCCGCCATCACGATTCTGGCGCCGGGATTGACCGACTTCGCCGCCAAGTACGCGGTCTTGAGGAGCGCCGCGTAGTCGGCCGGACTGCCAGCAAAGGTGCGGAAGTCGTTGGGCTCCGCGTAGACGTCGGGCTCGTTGTAGATGACCCACGTGTCGATCCGTCCGGCGTACTGAGAAGCAAGCCGCCGCATGAAAGAGCCCCACGGGTTCCGGGGGTCATCGGGCGGCAGCGAAAGGTCCCGGGGAACGCTGCGCGTGTCATATTGCGGGTCGCGCGCGGCCCACGTCGGCGTGTAGAGCGCGATCCCCTCGATTTCGATTCCGCGACTCCGCAGCGAATCGATGTCGTCGTCAGAGAAGTATCCCTGCTCCCAATCGTTCGGCCCGTTCGGCTGGATCTCGTTCCACGGGAAGATCAGACGCGTCCACTTGACGCCCGCGTCCCCGGCCGCTTGTGGGTTGGAGATCGCCTGGACCGCGCCGAACCATGGATCGTCGTTCGCAACCGGCGGGAGCGGCGTCGGGGCGACGGACGCGTCCTCGGCGACCGCGATGGAGATCCGTCCAAAGATGAAGGCCGCGAGGGTCAGCGCAAAGAGCGCCCGGTAGGCTCGACCGTTCATGCTCCCGCTGCCGATACTCCCCGCGCTGGCGGCGTTCAACCGCGTCCGAGGAACTCGAGGAGCGCATCGTTGAACGCCGCCGGCTGCTCCCAGTTGACCGAGTGGCCCGCGTCCGGGATCAGCAGAAAGCGCGCGTCGGGCAGGTGCCCCGCCTGCATCCGCATGACGTACGGGGGCGTCGTGAGGTCGTTGTCCGCGGCGATGAGCAGCGTGCGGATGCGGAGCGTTTCCAGTCGCTTCAGGGTAATGCTGTTGCGGGTCGGCTGCGCCGGGGCGCCCGGCTGGCGCGAGCGCCCGTGGATTTCCAGCCAGGCCTGGAGGCCCGTTGGATTCGTCGCCAGGTAGTCGAGGCTCACCTCGCGGAACTGGGCTGGCCAATCCGGAAAACCGGGCAGACGAACGCGGCCGTACTCCCGTGCGTAGTCGCTCTCAGGGATCCCGCCACCACTTGCCGCGACCACCAGGCTGCGCAGGCGCTCCGGGTGCCCGATGGCGTAATCGTAGGCAGCGTAGCCGCCACCCGCGATGCCGACGAGGTGGAAGGTGACGAGACGCAAATGGTCGACCAGACCGTGGAGGTCATCGGCGATGGTGCCGGGCTGGGGACCTGACTCCGGTTGCGCCACGCTTCGCCCCCATCCACGTCGATCGAAGGCGATTGCGCGATACCCGGCGCCGACGAGCGCCGGAATGTTGGGCCCCCAGCTATCGCTGTTGCCTGTGTTGGCGTGCATGAGGATGACCGGCGCGCCGGACCCGCCGGTGTCGCGATACCACAGTCGAACGCCGGGGAGGTCCGCGTGGGCCTCCACCGCCTTGGCCGCCTCAGCCATGCTGCTCCACGACCACGCCGATGCGGCGGTACTTTTCGTATCGGTCCGCGACGAGCCGGTCGATGTCCAGGACGCCGTTTCGGCGGTATCGAGCGTCGAGATCGGCGAGCGCCACGCCGATGGCGTCGCGTACCGCTGCGCCGGCTTGCGCATAATCGGCCTGAGCGCCGCCTTCGGGCTCGGGAATGATGGCATCGGCGATGCCTGCGCGCGCCACGTCCGCCGCCGTGAGCTTCATCGCCGCAGCGGCCTGGGGGGCCAGGGCGGCGTCATTCCAAAGGATCGACGCGCACCCCTCGGGCGACACGACTGAATAGGTGGCGTTCTCCAGCATGAGCAGCCGATCGGCGACGCCGATCGCCAGCGCGCCGCCGCTCCCCCCTTCTCCGATCACCAGCGCCACGGTCGGAACGCGGAGAGCGATCATCTCCGCCAGGTTTTGGGCGATGGCCCAGGCTTGGCCGCGCTCCTCAGCCTCGATACTGGGATCCGCGCCCGGCGTATCGATGAATGAGATCAGCGGAAAGCCGAATTTCTCTGCGTGGCGCATGAGGCGCAGCGCCTTGCGATATCCCTCCGGCCGCGCCATTCCGAAGCGTCGGTTCAGGCGCTCCTGCGTGGTCCGACCCTTCTGGTGGCCGAGTACCGCCACCGTCCGCCCGTCGAAAGACGCGACCCCTCCGACGACGGCCGCGTCGTCGCCGAACTGGTGGTCGCCGTGCAGCTCGAAAAACTCGGAGAAGACGATCGCCACGTAGTCGAGCATGAAGGGACGGTTCGCATCGCGGGCGCGCGTGACGACCGCCCATGCGTCGTCTGCGCTCACGGTGCGGCGGCTCCGCGTTTGGCGCGGCTTCCCCGGGGCACGCGTGGCTGCTTCGCGGCTGCCTCGTCGGGTACACACGAGACCGATCGGTAGAGGCGCAGGAGCTTGGCGAGCGTTCCGCGGAGCTCCCGCCGATGCACGATGGCGTCGATCATCCCGTGCTTCATGAGAAAGTCCGGACGCTGGGCTCCCGGGGGCAGCTTCTGCTTCGTCGTCTGCTCGATCACGCGGGGCCCTGCGAATCCGATCAGAGCGCCCGGCTCCGCGAGGATCACGTCGCCCAGGCTGGCAAAGCTGGCCGTCACGCCGCCGGTCGTCGGGTCCGTCAAAACAGTAAAGCAAGGAACGCGCGCATCGCCGAGGCGCCTCAGGGCTCCCGCGGTCTTGGCCATCTGCATGAGCGAGTAGATGCCCTCGTGCATCCGTGCCCCACCGGAGGATGTGACCAAAACGAGCGGCCGGTGGTCCGCCAGCGAGCGCTCGGCAGCGCGCGCGATTTTCTCGCCCATGACCGAGCCCATGCTCGCACCCAGGAATGCGAAATCGCACACAGCAAGCCGAACTGGGTTGCCCTCGATGCGCGCGGTACCCGTCAGCACTGCCTCTTCGAGGTTGGTCTTCGCTTGCGTTTCGGCTAATTTGCCCGCGTACGGCTGGTCGAGACTGACGAACTCCAGCGGGTCCGCCGGGAGGACGCCGGCGTCCTCTTCCGTCCAGCTCTCCGCGTCGGCCAGCATCCCGATGCGCTCGGTTGCCGATAGGCGCGCGTGGTGGCCGCATTTGGCGCAGGTCTGGAGATTGTTCTCGAACTCTCCGCGATAGATCAGCTCGTGGCAGCCGCCGCACCGAACCCAAAGGTCGTCCGGAAGCTCGCGGTGGCGGTGAAAGATGTTCTGGATCATGGGGGAACATCCTAAAGCGATAGGACGGAGGTCATCGGGGATTATCGACGCGTGCGCGTGGTGACATCAAGGACCGATGCGCGTGCGCTCGCGTCATCAAGGGTCGGTCACGATAGAATTGACTCGCCGATGGTCCGATCGGGGGGCTGTGATGGAAAGCATCTCGCGCTTCATTCTCAATCGTTCGGCGGCGCACATCAAACGCTACCACACGACGCCGACCTTTACGCAGGAGTCCGTCGCCGAGCACTCGCACTTCGTCGCGATGATCACGCGCATCATCTGTCACGCGCTGGAACAAGCGGGCCGCCCCGTTGATACGCTGTGCGCGGTGGACCTCGCCATGATCCATGACTACGAGGAAGCCATCAGCGGCGACATCATCAGCACCTTCAAGCATTCGGACCCTGAGTTTGTGGAGCTGCTGAAGCGCTTGACGGACAAGGCGATCGATCAGGTCTTTGAGTCCCTTCCCGCGGATCTGGCAGCCTACTACATCGAGCTGTGGCGCGCCCATAATGCTGGCTCGCTCGAGGGCCAGATCGTGTCAGTGGCGGACAAGCTGGCCGGGCTTGCCTACTCGAAGGAGCAGCTCCGGATGGGCAATCAGTTCATGGATCCGATCTATCGACGGTTTGTCTGGCTCATCGGGTCGATCCCGTACGACTGGTGGCCGCTGGTCCGCGATCGAATCGCGGCGGGCATCATCGACGGCCCGGTGGACTCCCGTGACGAGTGGGAGTCGACCTGGGCCGTCACACCGGCTGCTCGGTGACGCGCACGCTTCCGTCGCCCAGGATCGATTCGACCTCGCGCTGAAAGGTCGGGTTGAAGGCGACAGAAAGCGACTCGCCCACAAGGCGTCGACAGGCATCGCGCTCGAGGAAGTGGATCTCGATTGCGTCCGGCCCGGGAAACACCGCCAGGGTTTGCTGAAGCTGGCGCAGCCGCTTGAGGTCGGCCTCGCGGTCGGCTGTCGCGCGAAAAGTGATGACCACGCTCCGCTGGCGCGCGGGCTCCGAGGCCGCCGCGTCGTCGCTCTCGGAGCAGACGGCGCCGTCGAGCGCTGGTCCCGCGACATCGGGTGGATCGGCGGCAACGGGGTCCGCGGCAGGATCCGAGCCTGCCAATTCGGGCTGGAGCGACGCCACGGGGTCGTCGCTCGTCGGCAGTGACTCGTCCGCACCAGGGTCGTAGACCCACTCGTCGGCCGTATCGACCAGGATCTCCGGAATTCCTCGCGTCTCCTCCTCGGACTGCGATTCGACCCGGCGCACCGCGACGCGGCCACGTACCACCACGATCGCATCCTCGCGCCAAATCTCGGGGTTGAGGGCGTAGGCGCGCGGAAACACGACGGCCTCGATGCCGCCGTGAAGGTCCTCGATCCGCGCGACCACCATGGATTCCTGCTTTTTGGTCACCACCCGGCGGATGGACATGATGGCGCCGGCCAGTGTGACTCGCTCCCCGTTCATCTCGTCGGTGACCTGGCTGGTATTCGCCGTCACGGTCGAATGGAGGTGCCGCGCGGCTCGCTCGAAGGGATGGCTGGAGAGAAAGAACCCGAGCGCCTCCTTCTCCCACGCGAGCCGCTGCTGGTCGGGGATCGGCGGGGCATCCGGCAGAAGCGACCCGCCGGCAGCAAGTGGCTCCGGCCCGAACAGGGTCCCCTGGCCGATCTCGGCCGCGCGCTGGGCGAGCTGACCCGCCGCCATGGCCCGGTCCAGCGCCGCCATGATCCGCTCGCGCGGCCCGAACGCGTCCAATGCCCCCGCCTTACCCAAAGCCTCGAGCACGCGCTTGTTGACGACCCTGAGGTCCACCCGCTGGCACAGATCGTCCAGGGACGCGTACCGTCCATGGGCCTCGCGCTCGGCCACGATCGTCTGCGCGGCGCTGGATCCGACGTTCTTCACCGCACCCAGCCCGAAGAGAACACGCAGCGACTCCTCGTGGCCGAGGGGGTCACCCGCCTCGGGACCCTCCACGGAGAACCCGACCTGGCTTCGGTTGACGTCGGGGGGGAGGAGCGGGATGCCCAGCCGCCGGCACTCGCCCGCTGCCGCGATCACCTTGTCGGTATCGTCGGACTGGGTGCTCAGCATCGCCGCCATGTACTCGGCGGGGTAGTGGCGCTTCAAATACGCGGTCTGGTAGGCGATGTAGGCGTAACAGTAGGCGTGGGCTCGGTTGAACGCGTAACCGGCGAAGGGCTCGATGTACTCCCAGATCTTCGCCGCCACTTCCGGCTCCACGCCGTTGCGCTCGGCGCCCCCGACGAATCGGTCGCGGTTTGCCTTCATCTCCTCGGCGATCTTCTTCCCCATGGCGCGGCGGAGGACGTCCGCCTGCCCCAGGCTGAACCCGGCGATGGCCTGGACGATCTGCAGCACCTGGTCCTGGTAGACGATGACGCCGTAGGTCCCCTTGAGGATCGGCTCGAGCTTTGGGTGGAGGTACGTGATGGGGCGCCGGCCGTCCTTCGCCGCCACGTACGTGGGGATGTGCGCCATGGGACCCGGGCGATAGAGGGCGACGATGGCGGCCAAATGGTCGACGGATGTCGGCCGGAACTCGCGAAGGGTTCGGCGCATACCCGTGCCCTCGAGCTGGAACACGCCCGTGGAGTCCCCGTTGGAGAGCATCTGGAACGTCTCCTGGTCGTCGAGGGGCAGGCTTTGGAGGTCGAGCCTCACGCCGCGCGTCTTCTGGATCACGTCGAGGGCGTTCTCGAGGAGGGTGAGGTTCGTGAGGCCGAGGAAGTCCATCTTCAACAGCCCGATGTGCTCGAGGGCGTGCATCTCGTATTGGGTCATGATGACGTTCTCGCCCCGCGCGCCGCGCTGGAGCGGGACGTGCTCGACCAGCGGCTCGCCGGACACGACGATGCCCGCCGCGTGCGTCGACGCGTGGCGGGTGATGCCCTCCACCTGGCGTGCCGAGTCGATGAGACGCCGAATGTGCTCCTGCTCGTCGTAGAGCTGCTTCAGCTCGGGCGTCGTTGCCAGGGCGCGGTCCAGGGTCATCCCGATCGGGATCGCGGGGATGAGCTTGGCGACGCGGTCGACCTCGGTCAGCGGGTATCCGAGGGCGCGCCCGACATCGCGGATCGCGGCCCGGGCGAGAAGCCGCCCAAACGTGACGATTTGGGCCACGTGGTCGCGGCCGTAGCGCTGCGCCACATACTCGATCACCTCGTCGCGGCGACTATCGGCGAAGTCCATGTCGATGTCGGGCATCTGGATGCGCTCGGGGTTCAAGAACCGCTCGAAGGTGAGGCCGTTCGCGATCGGGTCGATGGTGGTGATGCCGAGACAGTAGAGGATGATCGAGCCGGCCGCAGAGCCGCGCGGCCCGCAGAGAATACCCTGGCGGCGCGCGAAATCGGTGAAGTCCCAGACGAAGAGGATGTAGGCGGCGAACCCGGTGGTCCGAACGACGTCCAGCTCGTACCGCAAGCGCTCCTCGATGTCGGGCGTCACGCGCTCGTATCGCCGAGGCAGGTTCTCCCAGCACATGCGGCTGAGGAAATCGAACGGGGATTCGCCGTCCGGCACGAAGTGGAGCCGAGGAAAGTCCAGCCGTCCGAACGACAGATCGAGGTCGCACTGCTCGGCGATCGCCATGGTGTTGGCAAGCGCGTCCGGGCGCTCGGCGCCGAATACCGCGAACATTTCGGACGGACTCTTGAGAAAGTGCTCCGGCGTGTAGGCTTTCATCCGCTTGGGATCGTCGACCTGCGCATTGGTCTGGATGCACAGCAGCAGGTCCTGCCCGGCGCTGTCCTCGCGCCGCGTGAAGTGCGAGTCGTTCGTGCACACGACCTTGAGGTCCATTTCGCGCGCCAGCTCGAGCACTCGGCGATTCACGGCTGGCTGGAAGTCGAGGCCGTGGTCCTGCAGCTCGAGGTAGTAGTGTTCGGGGCCCAGCAGATCACGGTAGAAGGCCGCGGCCTTGCGCGCGGCGGTGTCGTTGTCGTGGCGCAGGGCCCACGCGACCTCTCCCGACGCGCAACCGGAGAGCGCGATCAGCCCGTCCGAATGCTCGGCCAGCAGCTCGTGGTCGATTCGCGGCTTGTAGTAGAAGCCGTCCAGGTGGGCCCGGGTCGTGAGGGCCAGGAGGTTTCGGTAGCCGGTCTCGTTTTGTGCGAGGAGGACGAGGTGGGCCGAAGCGCGGTCGGGCGCCTCTTTGTCGGTGAGTCGTCGGGCGGCGACGTAGGCCTCGACGCCGATGATCGGTTTGAGGCCTTGTGCGCGCGCGGCCTCGTAGAACTCCAGCGCACCATAGAGAACACCGTGGTCTGTTAGCGCCAGGGCGCTCATGCCGTGGCGCTTGGCCTCCTCAACCAGCTCGGGGATGCGCGAGTAGCCATCCAGGAGGGAGTATTCCGAGTGGACGTGGAGGTGTGTGAAGTTGATCGCCACTGGGCGCACTCCTCACCGCGTTCGGCGCGCCGCGATGGTGAGAGCCTGCTCGCGGCCGGCAGACGCGCATCGATCTCGTAGAACAGGTGTCTGTTGGACGGACCCATCATAGCGCGCCATGCCGCGTGCGGTGGTGACAGAGAGGCCAGCGAGGTCTCAAATTTGTTAGCCCCGAACGTCCGCCCGCTGGAGCTGCCCGTGCGCCACGACGGCGGCGAGGCCGGCGCAGCCTGGACCCGAAAGAGGAAACGATGGGCTGATTAGCCCTGGTCGAGGCGCCTTCGGAGGATCTCGGTGACGGCCGTGGGGTTCGCCTTGCCGCGCGTCGCCTTCATCACCTGGCCCGTGAGGAAGCCGATCGCCTGCTGCTTGCCGGCGCGGTAATCGGCGACCGCCTGCGGGTTCTCGGCGATGGCGTCCGCCGCCGCCTGCTCCAGCGCCGCCGTATCGCGAATCTGGGTCAGGCCGCGCTGCGAGACGATGCGCTCCGGATCCGCCCCCGTCTTGACGCTCTCCTCAAATACCTGCTTGGCCACGGCCTGCGTGATGGTGCCCGCGTCCAGGAGTCCGAGGACGGTTACGAGCGCTTGGGGCGTCGCGGCTGAAGCTTCGAGGTCGATCCCCGTGTCGTTCAGAATGCGGAACAGCTCGCCGTGGATCCAGTTGGCGAGGACCTTCGGCTTCTGGTACGCGGCGACGGCGCGCTCGAAGTAGCTCGAGACCGCCACGGACGAGGTGAGCTGCACGGCATCGTACCGGCTGAGCCCAAACTGCTCGCAGTACCGGTCGCGTTTGGCGTCGGGGAGCTCCGGAAGGCGGCCGCGCAGGTCCTCGACCCACTCGCGGGAGATGAAGACCGGCGGGAGGTCGGGCTCCGGGAAGTAGCGATAGTCGTGGGCCTCTTCTTTGGACCGCTGCGAAACGGTGATCCCGCGATCCTCGTCGAAGCCTCGGGTCTCCTGGATGACTCGCTCGCCGCGGTCGAGGAGCTCCGTCTGGCGGTCGATCTCGTACTCCAGGGCCCGCTGGACGGAGCGCGCCGAGTTCAGGTTCTTGACCTCGACCTTCGTGCCAAAGGCGGCTGAGCCGATCGGACGCAGCGACACGTTGACGTCGCAGCGCATCGCCCCTTCCTCCATGTTCCCCGTCGACACGCCGAGGGTCTGGACGATGAGCCGCAGCTTCTGCAGGTAGGCCCGCGCCTGGGCCGGCGTCCGGATGTCGGGCTCGCTGACGATCTCCAGCAGCGGCACGCCAGCCCGGTTCACGTCGATGAGGCTGTATGTCGATTCGCCATTCCTTCGGTGGAGGAGCTTGGCCGTGTCTTCCTCCAGGTGCGCGCGCGTTATCCCGACCCGGTGCGACTCGCCATCCACGTCGACCGTCAGGTGCCCGTGGGAACTGAAGGGCAGGTCGTACTGGGAGATCTGGTAGCCCTTCATGAGATCGGGGTACGGGTAGTTCTTGCGATCGAACTTGCTGGCTTCGGGGATCTCGCAGTTGAGGGCGAGCGCGGTGAGAAAGGCGTATTCGACGGCGCGGCGATTCATGACCGGGAGCGTGCCCGGCATCGCCATGCAGATGGGGCAGACGTGGGTGTTAGGCTCTGCGCCCGCGTAGTCGGCGCTGCAGGCGCAAAACATCTTGCTCTTGGTCTGGAGCTGGACGTGCGTCTCGAGCCCGATCACCGGCTCATACGTTGCTCTTGCCATGCGCTCCTTATTGTAGCCGCCGGGCTTGTGGACGGAGAATAGCCCCGTTATGAAAGGGACGGCGCCGGAAAGGGCCCCCGCGCTCGCTCGTAGGCGGCGGCGACACGGAAGATGGTCTCTTCGCCGAGCGCGGGCCCGATGATCTGCAGGCCGACCGGTAGGCCGTCGGAGAGGCCGCACGGCATGCTGAGACCCGGAAGGCCGGCCAGACTCACCGGGAGGGTGCACACGTCCGACAGGTACATCGCCAGCGGGTCCTGGGTCTTGGCGCCGAGAGGGAAGGCGACGCTGGGAGAGGTCGGCGCCACCAGTACGTCGAAGTCCGCGAAGGCGTTGTCGAAATCTGCCTTGATCAGGGTGCGGACCTTCTGAGCCTTGACATAAAAGGCATCATAATAGCCGGCCGAGAGCGCGTAGGTGCCCAGCATGATGCGCCGCTTGACCTCGGGGCCGAAGCCATCGGCGCGGGTGCGCAGGTACGCGTCGAGCGTGCTGGTGACACCTGGCGCGCGGTAGCCATATTTGACGCTGTCGTAACGCGCGAGGTTCGCGCTGGCCTCGGCCGGGGCGATGAGGTAGTAGGTGGCGAGGGCATAGGCGGTGTGCCCCATCGACACCGGACCGACGTCGGCTCCCAGCTCGGCGAGGGTGTCGATGGCCTGCCGCACGGAGGCCTCGACGCCCGGCTCGATCCCGCGCACGAAGTATTCGTCGGGGACGCCCACGCGGACGCCGTGCAGGTCGCGACCCATCGCGGCCTGATAGTCGGGCACCGGGTTGGGGAGCGACGTCGAATCGTATGGATCGCTGCCCGCGACAGCGGCGAGCAGCGTGGCGGCGTCGGCCACGGTACGCGCGAACGGGCCGACCTGGTCGAGCGACGACGCGAACGCGATGACCCCGTATCGGGATACGCGACCATACGTCGGCTTGATCCCGACGACGCCACACAAGGCGGCTGGTTGTCGGATCGAGCCGCCGGTGTCCGTGCCGAATGCACCGGCCGCCATCCTCGCCGCCACGGCCGCGGCCGAACCGCCGCTGGAGCCGCCGGGCACGCGCTCCAGGTCCCAGGGGTTTCGGGTGCTCATGAAGGCGGAATTCTCGGTGGACGAGCCCATGGCGAACTCGTCCATGTTGGTCTTCCCCAGCAGCACTGCGCCCGCCGCGCCCAGCCGAGCCACGACGGTCGCATCGAAGGGGGGCACGAACCCCTTGAGGATGCGTGACGCGCATGTTGTTTCGATGCCATTCGTGCAGAAGATGTCCTTCAAGGCGAGGGGAACCCCGAGCAGCGGGCCATCTTCCCCGGCGCGAATCCGCTCGTCGGCGCGGCGAGCGTCGGACCGGGCGCGGTCCGCCGTCACGGCGAGAAACGCCTGCACCGAGCGATCGAAGCGCGCGATGCGGTCGAGGTAGGCCTCGGTCAGTTCGACGGACGAGATCTGGCCCGTCCGAAGCGCCTCACGCGCTTCCTGGATATTGAGGTCGTATGCTTCCACGCTAGTCCAGGACGGGCGGAACGCGGAGGAATTCGCCTTCTCGGTCCGGCGCGTTGCGCAGGACGTCCTCCCGCGGAAGCGACGGACGCACCTCGTCATCGCGCATGACGTTCCGCAGGGGGATCACCTGCGCGGTCGGGGGGATGCCGGAGGTATCCAGCTCGGTGAGCGTCCGCATGTGCTCGAGAATCGCGGAGAGCTGTTCGCGAAAGGTCCGCTTCTCGTCGTCGCTGATGCCGAGCCGGGCCAGATGGGCGATGTGCTCGACGTCCTCTAGACTGATCGCCATGCGACTCTCCAGTGGTTGGGACCGGATTATAGCCCGTCTCACGGAGTGGCTTCGCAGCCGCGGCGTACCCCCGTGCGCGAGAGGGTCGGCCCGAGCGCTCGGGCCGACCCTCTGGTTGGCTGGTCGGAGTTCGACTCGAGAGCGGGCAGCGCCCACTCTCGAGTCGTCACGCGTTCAGTAGGGATATCCGTACCCGCCGGGATATCCGCCGTATCCGTATCCACCGTAGCCGTACCCGCCCGGGTACCCACCGTAGCCGTATCCGTACGGCTGGCCGTAGCTGGGCCCGCCGGCGTTTCCGGCGTAGATGTAATTGTAGCCGGGTGGAAGCGTGGCGAAGTTGCCGGCTCCGGTGCCGTAGCCACCGTTGTAGCCGTAACCGTAGCCAGAACCACCATATGCGTAGGGATTGGACGTATAGCCCGGATTGTAGCCGTAATTATAGCCGTAGTTGTATCCGGGGTTGTAGCTAGGATTGTAGCCGTATCCGTAGTTATAGCCGGGATTGTAGCCGTAGTTGTTCCCGTAATTGTAATTGTTGTAACCACCGTATCCGTTATACCCATTCGGATATCCGTAGTTGTATCCGTTTGTGCCGTACTGATAGTTGTATCCGTTTGTTCCATAGTTGTAATTGGTGGTCGATTCGTACGGATAGGTCGTATTGTAACTGGGAGGTGTGTATGGGTTCGTCGAGCTATAGGCGCCGGTATATGAGTTGTACCCATTATTGTTGTATGTCGCGTTTGTTCCGCTGTTGTAAACCGTGCAGGGCACGTTGTTCGGATACGATGGGTTTGGATTGGGATAGCTGGGGTTGCAGTTCATCGGGCTACTGGCCGTGGTATTCGACGTGCAGGGCACGTTGTTGGGATATCCCTGGTTCTGGTACTGGTTCGCGTAGGGATACCCCTGCTGCTGGCCGGAGTAGTTGGGATTGCAGTTGTACTGCGTCGTTCCCTGGCCATTCGGGTTGTACTGCGCGCCAGACGAGTTCTGGGTGGCGGAGGTGGACGCGCTGGAGGAGCTGGAGGAGCTGGAGCATCCGAGGAGGACGAACGGGTTGTAGCCGGCTGAGGAGCTGCCGGACGAGCAGCGCGCGGTGGTGTTCGTTCCGCCGCCGGTTCCCGCCGAGGTGTTTCCGCCTGCGAGGTTGACGGTGCTCGCCACCGGTCCGGCCGTCGTGTCCGCGACGACCGTCACGGCCTGGGAGCCTGGCGTGAGCGTGGACGGGTCGAGGTTGAAGCTGAATCCGATGGTGGCGGATCCACTGACGCCCGTCGAGCAGACGCTGCTCAGGTCCCGCGCGCCGGTGATGATCGCCGTGCCCAGAAGCTTGCCGCTCGTGTTGGTGCCGGAGTAGACGCGAACGTCCGCGGGCGGGCTTCCCGTGCCGCAGTCCACGGCGTAGCCGCTGAGCACGGTCGGGCCGTTGACTGCCCCCGTCGGAGATTCGACCCTGATGACCGCGTTGGCGCTCGTGGCGCCAGCCCCTTGACTGATGGCCGGATTGGAGCCGGGGTACGCGCCGGCGGAGGTTGCGCCGCCGCCGACCACGATCGGGAGCGTCGTGTAGTCCCACTGGTCACTGTCGATGGAGTGGGCGTAGATGTACAGCACGTGGGAACCGGGGGAAACGTTGGAGACGGCCCACGACAGGTCGAAGCCGGAGCGAGTCCAATCGGGGTTCCCGGAAGACGCGGCGACGTCCGGGCGAGCCTTGCCGTACACGGCGAACCCGAGCGGCCGGCCGCCGCCGTCGGCGGGGCCGTCGAGGTAGAGCTTCACGGAGTCGACGCCGGTTCCGGCCCCCGCGGTATCAACCGCCCAACCGGCAACGTCCAGCGTCTGTCCCTCGGTGATGGAGGCGCCGGCGGACGGCGAGTCGAGGGAGATCGAGATCGCCGACGGCGCAGGAGCGCCGGCATTGCTCGATCCGCTGATGGTTACGGCCTGGGTCGCATACGTCCACCCGCACAGCGTGTGCGCGTAGACGTAGATCGTCGCGTCTTCGCTCGGTGAGTTCGAGAAGTCAACGTCGGCGCTCCATCCGGACATGGAGTTCGTGAGGCCGTTGGCCGCGTCGATGTCCGGCCGCGGGATGCCGATGGTTGCGACGGCGAGGCCCGTCCCGCCCTCCTCCGGGGGTGCGTCCTGATAGAGGCGCACCGAATCGACGCCGCTGCTGCCAGCCGGGCTGGAAAGGTCGACTGCCCAGCCGCTGAACGTCGTCACGCCAGACACGGTGTCGCCGGTGGCCGGCGAGTCGATCCCAATTTGGGGCGAACACCCCTGGGCGGAAACGACGGCAATATCACTCGGGAGCCCGAACGATGCCGACTGCGCCAGCACGGCGGCGACGGCGAGCAGAGCGGCCGAAACGCTCCATCGAGTGAGAAACGAGTGCGCGGTCATGGACAGTCCCTCCACGGATTGGTTCCAGGTCCCGGAGCCGTTCCCCAAATGAGCGGCTCGCGCGCGGGGTGACCGGCCGTATCAAATTTGCCGATCGCCACAGCGTCGGCGCAGCCTCCGCTCGAAGGTGCGCGCAGCGCATGAGGGACATTATTGCAGGAAATCAAGGGAATGGCACAATTTGTGATACAGAAGGAGAGGGAGCGGTAACTCCGCTCCCTCTCCTTCTGTGACGTTGCGTCTTGCGGCCGGTTACGGACCGGCGGTCGTCGTCGCCGTGACCGGCGCCGATGGCGGGCTCTGGTTCCCGAAGGCGTCGAGCGCGATGACCTCGAAGCTGTACTGGGTGCTCACGGAGAGGCCGGATACGACCGCGCTGGTCGCGGTCGTGTTGCTCACGACGGAGGGGACGAATGCGCCGCTCGTCCCGAGCGCCTGGAGAACGCGGTAGCTGATGGCGCCGGGCACCGGGTTCCAGCTCAGGGTCGCTGTGGTGCCGGTGATGCCAGTTACCGTCACGCCCGTGGGTGCGGGGAGTGTCCCGTAGCCAGGAACTGGATAGCCTGGGTAACCAGGGTAGCCCGGATAACCGGGGTACCCCAGCCCGTATCCCGTGTTCGAGTAGGCGGGCACGACGGTCTCGAGTCCGTTCGGGTCAACCGCGCGAACCTGAAGGTAATACGTCTGGCCCGGCGTGAGGCCCGTTACCGTCCCGTTCGTCGCCAGGATCCCGCTGGTCTGCGGCACCGTAATCGCGACCGTGAAGTTCGCGGGCTGCGCAGCGGTCGCCTGGTAGATCCGGTACGACTGCGCGCTCGGGTTGGCGATCCACGAAAGGAGTACCGTTCCACTGGGCGGGGCGACGACTACGACCGTCTGCTGGTAACCGATTCCGGCGCCGTACCCTCCGTAGGGCGGGATTCCGCCGCCATAGTAGGGGGGCGGCGGCGCGTAGGCGCCGTAGCCGGTGCAGACGGGGCTGTAGTAGTCATAGTACGGCGCGCAGCCGTAGCCACCACCGTACCCGCCGTAGCCGCCGTATCCTGGGTAGCCGTAGTTCGTGTTGAGATAGCTTCCGCCGTACGGAGTCATCGGACCACCAGGGCCGTACTGGCCGCCGTAGGCCGGTCCACCGCCACCGGTCCGGGCCGGCGCTGCCGTCGGTCCCTGGACGTTGATGGCGACGGTCTTGTAGGCCCAGCCGTTCGCGATCGAGTGCGCGTAGACATAAATGGTATGACTGCCGCCGCTGACGCCGGACGGCGTCCAAAGATAGTCGAACCCGCTGTCGGTGTAGGCCGTGTTTCCGAGAGCAGCAGCAACGTCTGCTCGGGCTCCGCCGTAGTTTGCGTTGCCGAGCAACGTGCCGTTGTTGTCCATCCGGTTGTCGAGATAGATTCGCACCATGTCGACGCCGGTTCCCGGGCCGGCCGTATCGACTGCCCACCCGCCGATATCGATCTGTGTCCCGTTCGAGACGTTTGCGCCGTCCGCCGGGGCATCGATGGAGATCAGGGTGGTCGACTGCGCCATCGCCGGCGCGACGGGGAGCGCGAGTGCGAGGATTGCTGCGATTGCGGGTATAAGACGCGGGGTAAACGCGGATTTCAGACCCATCGCGTGATTCCTCCACCTGTTTGGTGGTTCCTCGGGCTACTAGCCTGTGCCGAGGAACGATCGGACCGTCTCCTCGGATCAGAGCGTGCACGGTCCGGCACATGGCCGAGCGGTCGCCGCAATAGTGACCTGAGACGAGTATTGCACTCTTTTTCGCGTGTGTCAACTTGCCGTGAACTGCTTCACGCGACTGCTTGGCGATCGTTATGACCAGTGAGGGTTACCGGAGTGGTTGCAGACGGTGAAGACTAATGAATGGACGCTGGATGCGTTATGTCTCGTATGGCCGACGCATGCGGTAATAACCGAACGCGAGCAGCGCGCCAACCTGGGAGATCATGACCGCCCCGAGGAAGCCCGCGAGCGAAGGCTGGATGCCCGGCATGTCCTGGGAGATGAAAGCGAGCGCCGAGATCGCAAGCAGGATCGGAATCAGGTACAGGATGCCGGTTGTCAGGACGACGCGCGTTCTGTTGCGGCCTGCCTCCGCGATGTCCGCCGGCGTCTCCAGCGGGACGTCGAGAAAGCGCGCGATGCGGGCCGCGTCCTGACCGATAGTGACCTCATTGTTACTCCAGGCGGCCAGGTAATCCGCGTCCCGCAGCACCAGGAAGAGCCCGAAGGCCCACGCGCCACCTGAGAGCGGGCCCGGCGGCATCTTCCGCACCTGGACCCCCTCGACATCCTCGAGCGGGTGAACGTCCCGGGAGCGGCGCGTATACGATTGCTCCTGAATCTCCAGGGTGTCGCGCTCCCGGTCGATGACCGAGACGCATCGAATCCGCACCGCGTTGAAGGCGAGCACGCTGATTAATGGCAGGAACAGGAAGACGAGCGCGAGAAAGCTCAACACGCCAGCCGGCGGTGATGACGCCAGGGTGCCGATGAGGCCGGCCGCGCCCGCTGCCGCGAGGACGATGTACAGCATGACGGGATCGGGCCGCGCCTCGAGGGTCATCGTCGTCGGAGTTTCGGAGATGCGGAGGGTGAGCCCGGCCTTGGGATCGCCTATGACCCGTCGCTGCACTGGTCCTCCGCACCGCGCGTCGCCCGCGACCGACGATTGCCGTCTCCATTATTACCAAGATTTATTACCAAGATTGCGCCCGGTTACAGATCGCCGCCAGTCTCCCGCTCGTCCGCGCGCTGCGGCAGCACGATCTCCAGGAGGCCGCGCGCGGTCTCGCCGATCTCTTCGGCTTTCGGGACCAGCACGCACAGCTGACGCTGGCAATTGAAACCGCCCCGGCCAATGCTGCCGAGCCTCCCCATCTCCAGCTCGAGGCGGACTGCCGCCTCGGACAGCACCCCGACGCCGATGTTGGCCATCACCGCCTGCTTTATGGCCTGGCTCGACCCGACTTCGAGCACGACGCGCGGCGCGACGTTCAGCTCTGCGAGGCGCGCCTCGGCAGCCCGGCGAAGCGACGACGTCGAGGGACCCATCACGAATTCCATGGCCGCCAGGTCGGCCCGCCCGGCCGATTGCGCACCGAGGAGCGGGTGCCCCGGGGGGCCGACGAGCAGAAGCTCGTCTGACGCAAATGGACGAGCCTCGAACTCGTCGGATGGCTCGGGGTTGACAGCAAATCCGAGCTGCAGCTCGCGGGCGCGCAGGCGGTCGCCGATGACCCGTGTCGGTGCGATATCGACGCGAATGGTGACGGACGGATAGTGTCTCCGGTATTGCGCCAGGAACTGCGGGAGAAGGTATTCCCCAATGGTGGGGCTGGCCCCAATGGTGAGGTGGCCCTCGAGGTTCCGATGGAGCCGGTCGATGGTCGCGGCCAGCTCGTCTGACATGCCAAAGATCCGCTGGGCGTAGGCGGCGACCGAGCGTCCCGCGTCCGTGAGCCCGACCCGATGCTTGGTGCGGTCGACGAGGACCAGCCCGAGATCTTCTTCGAACTGGCGGACCTGTGCGGAAACGGCCGGTTGCGAGATGGCCAGCTGGCGGGCAGCGCGCGAGAAGCTGCGGAGCTGCGCGACCATGTAAAAGATGCGGAGCTGGTGAAAGTTCAGCTCCGTCATAGCCAGTGCACAACCTCAGGGGGATGGCGGGGTGTGCTCATTATATTCCCGCCTTCGCGCCCTTCCGTCACGATCCCGCAAGCTCCCGCCGCTCTTTGCCCTGTGCCTACGCCCAGGAGTGGATCGAGATCCTGATTAGGGGATGAACGCGCCGCCGTTGACGAAGATGCTCTGGCCCGTGATGTAGCCGCCTGCCGGCCCGCACAGGTGGCGGACGAGGGCGGCCACCTCCTCGACGCGGCCCATGCGGCCAATGGGCGTGGTGGTGCTTTCGTGGGGGTGATCGGACGCGGCCACCCGCTGGGTGTCGATCGCATAGGGGTGGATCAGGTTCACGGTGATGTGCCGGGACGCCAGCTCCTTCGCCAGCGACCGAGTGAGACCGAGGAGCCCGTGCTTCGCGGCGGAGACGTGCGAGCCTGCGCGCGAGCCCGTGATCGCCGCCTGCCCGCCCATCATGACGATCGCTCCGCCGCCAGCCGCGGTCAGGTGGGGCACGGCCGCCTTGCAGCACAGCCACGAGCCGTCGAGGGTCACCGCGACGACCCGGCGGAACTCCTCGTAGGAGATGCGCTCGATGGGCGCGCTCGCGCGCAGCGTCTGATTGATCGAGAGGATGTCCAGTCGGCCGAAGTGACGGACAGTGTCCGCGATGAGGACTTCGACGGCTGCGGGATCGGTCACATCCGCCAGGTGATATGCGGCCCGCCCGTCCTCGCTCCGGATGAGATCGACCGTCGCCCGCGCCTCATCCTCTGACGTGCGGGCGTTGACCATCACGCCGGCTCCGGCCGCGGCGAGGGCACGGGCGACGCCTCGTCCGATGTTTCGCGACCCGCCGACGACGAGCGCGACCTTCCCTTCAAGCTCGTCACCGCGCCGATATGCCAGCTCCATGGCTTCCCCTCCCACGCCTCTGCTCAGTTGTCACGCCCCTGGTCGAACGTCCGCGACACGTGCGGTGAGGATCGGCGTGTAATAGTGCGGGATCAGCGGCAGCGCCGTCGAGAGAAGGAGCTCCAACCGCTGTGGTTGACCGGTCGCCAGGACCGAATCGTTCGTGGCATCCAAGGGGACCTGAACCCACCGTCTCGGCGGCTCTGCCAGCGTCCGTTGCACTCGCCGTTCCGGGGGCGTATCCTGCACCGTCATGACGCGCATCGTCATCGTCGGCGGCGGGTTTGCGGGCGTGGCAGTCGCGCAGGAGCTGCAGCGCCGACTCCCCGTGCGCGACGCGGATGTGACGATGGTCAGCCGGGACAACTTTCTTCTTTTTCACCCGATGCTGCCGGAAGTGGCGGGTGGCAGCATCGAGGCGCATCACATCCTCAGCCCGATTCGCCAGCTCTGCCCGCGGGCGACTGTGACCCTCGGACTGGTCGATCAGATCGATCTGGACAAGAAGACCGTCTTCGTGTCCCACGGACCGCACGGCGCGGTCACGCCGATCTTCTACGACACGCTCGTGGTCGCTGTTGGCGCCGTCACCAATTTCTCTGAGCTCACGGGGATGGCCCAGCACGCCCTCGGGCTGAAGACCATCGGCGATGCGCTTTACCTTCGGAATCACATCATTAACATGCTGGAAGAGGCGGACGTCGAAACGGACCCGGCGCGGCGCCGCGAGCTCCTGACCTTTGTCGTCGCCGGGGGCGGTTTCTCGGGCGTCGAGATGGTCGCGGAGCTGAACGACTTTGTCCACCAGACGAGGCGCTATTACCACCGCGTACGGGCCGACGACATTCGCGTCGTTCTGCTCCATGCCGGAAACCGCATCCTCCCGGAGCTGAACGAGAACCTGGCAGCCTTTGCTCTGAAGCATCTCGAGCGCCGCGGGATCGAGGTGCGGCTCGAGACCATGCTCGGCGGCGCGACCGAGGACGAGGCGCTCATCAAAGACGCCGACCCGATCGCGACTCGCACCCTCGTATGCACGATCGGTACCGCGACGAATCCCCTCATCGGGAAGCTCCCATGTTCCAAGGACGAGCGCGGCCGCATCGTCGTGTCCTCGTCGCTCGAGGTGGAGGGTTGGCCGGACGTGTGGGCGCTGGGAGACTGCGCCGCGGTCCCGAACCAGGCGACCGGAGCCCTCGCCCCGCCGACGGCCCAGTTCGCTCAGCGGGAAGGCAAGCTCGTCGCGCGCAACATCGTGGCGCGCCTGCGGGGTGATGCGCCACGCTCCTTCGATTTTCCTGGGCTGGGCCAGTTCGTGTCCCTGGGCCACCGTTCGGCGGTCGCCGAGATCCTCCGGTTCCGGATCGCGGGCTTCATCGCGTGGTTCATGTGGCGCACCGTCTATCTCGCGAAGCTGCCCGGCCTCTCGCGGAAGGCGCGCGTGGCGCTCGACTGGACTCTCGATCTCCTGTTTGGGCGCGACATCACGCAGCTCCCCCTGGCCCGCGGAGAGCGCGTGGGCCGCGCTCACTACGAGCCAGGCGACGTGATCGTGCAACAGGGAGATATCGGCGATCTGTTCTACGTGATCACGACCGGCGAGGTGGAAGTTGTGCGCTATGCTCAAGACGGGAGCGAGCACCCCATCACCCACCTGCGCCAGGGCGACTACTTCGGCGAGCTGGCCCTGCTTCACGCGGGCACGCGAAACGCAACCGTGCGCGCAGTGTCCCCGGTCAACGTCCTGACGCTCGGGCGCGACGACTTCACGGTGCTGGCCAAGAACTGGGCCGGGCTCCGGGAAGTGCTCATCGACGCGGCGCGAGAGCGCGGGGAGTAGCCGCTCCGGCGTCCGTAGCATGCGAGATCCGGCGCTCGGGTCGGGCGAGTGCGCCGCCGTCGCTATACTGACAAAGATGAGCGGGAGAGGTGACGACGATGTCATCCGTCGAACAGTGGGTAGATGGCGTAGCCCAAACGACGCGTCCGGATCGAATCGCGTGGTGCGATGGCAGCGACGCCGAGTATGAGCGGCTCGTGGGGGAGATGCTGGAGAGCGGCACGCTCATCCAGCTGAACCAGCAGGCGTATCCCGGCTGCTATCTGCATCGCAGCAATCCCACCGACGTGGCCCGGACGGAGCACCTCACCTTTATATGCTCCGAGCGCGAGGAGGACGCCGGCCCAACGAACAATTGGATGTCGCCAAGCGAGGCGCGCGAGCGCGTTTGGCCGCTTTTCAACGGCGCCATGCGTGGTCGCACCATGTACGTCGTGCCCTACATCATGGGCCCCGTGGATTCACCGTACAGCAAGGTTGGGGTCGAAGTGACCGATAGCCCCTACGTGGTCGCCAACATGCGAATCATGACGCGGATGGGGCAGCCGGCCATGGAGCGTCTGAACGGAAATGAGGAATGGGTGCCCGGCATTCACTCGGTCGGTGACCTCTCCCCGGATCGTCGGTTCATCCTCCACTTCCCGGCAGACCGCACCATCTGGAGTGTCGGCTCCGGGTATGGGGGCAACGCGCTGCTTGGGAAGAAATGCTTCGCGCTCCGGATCGCTTCGGTCATGGGCCGGGACAGCGCATGGATGGCGGAGCACATGCTGATTCTCGAGCTGCGCGCACCGGACTCGGACCCGATCTACGTCGCCGGCGCGTTCCCGAGCGCGTGCGGCAAGACCAACCTGGCGATGCTGCGCTCGCCCTTTGAGGCCGACGGATGGACCGTCCGTACGATCGGCGAGGACATCTGCTGGCTCAACGTCGGCCCCGACGGACGGCTGTGGGCGATCAATCCCGAGAGCGGCTACTTCGGCGTGGCCCCGGGCACGAACTTCCAGACGAACCCGAACGCGATGGCGACGGTGCGCGCGAACACGATCTTCACCAACGTCGCCATGACTGACGACCGTCGCGTGTGGTGGGAGGGAATCGATGGACCGGTACCCGAGCGCCTGACCGACTGGCAAGGCAACCCCTGGACGCCGCAGGCGGGCGCGCCGGCGGCCCATCCCAACTCGCGGTTCACGGCCCCCGCTGCCCAGAATCCGGTGCTCTCGTCCCACTGGGAAGACGCCGAAGGCGTGCCCATCTCGGCGATCCTGTTCGGAGGACGGCGAGCGACGACCGTGCCGCTGGTCTTTGAGAGCTTGGGATGGGAGCACGGCGTCTACGTGGGCGCCACGATGGGATCCGAGACGACGGCGGCGGCGACCGGCGCTGTCGGCGTCCTGCGGCACGATCCCATGGCGATGCTTCCGTTCTGCGGCTACAACATGGCCGATTACTGGGGCCACTGGCTCGAGATGGGCCAACGCGCCAGCCATCCGCCCAAGATATTCCAGGTCAACTGGTTCCGCCGCGACGAGCACGGCAAGTTCGTCTGGCCCGGCTTCGGCGAGAACATGCGCGTCCTACGATGGATCTATGAGCGCGTAACCGGCCGCGGAACGAGCGCCGCCCGGGAAACACCCGTCGGGCTCGTACCGGACGGGGCGGACATCGGAGCCGACGAGCTCGAGCTGCCGGCAGACCGCGTCCGCGCGCTCCTGGAGGTGGACCGTGACGCGTGGGAGCCGGAGGTTGAAGACCACGCGGCGTTCCTGGCCCAGTTTGGCGAACAGCTTCCCGCGGAGCTTCGCGAGCAGCACCGGGCGCTCAGCACGCGCCTCGGCCTGACGGCGTCACTCGTGAAGTAGCGCCGTTTGCCGTCGCGGAACTACACTTAAGCACCCAATCAGGGAGGCATGGAATGCCAAGTCTCGGAGCGCCCGAGCTCATCATCGTCCTCTTTCTCGCGCTGATCTTATTCGGCGCTGGGAAGCTCGCCGACGCGGGCAAGTCCCTTGGCCAGGGCATCCGCGAGTTTCGCCGCGCCGTGCACGAAGACGAAGCGCCCGCCGCCGCGCCGGCGTCTGGTTGCCCACAGTGTCACGCGCCGGTGCAGCCGGGCGACCGGTTCTGCGGCTCCTGCGGCCACCAGCTCATCGCCGAGGCTCGAAAAGCGGTTTAGCGAGGAGCCCTCAACCGCCGGCCTGGGCTGTCGCGGTTGAGGATCAAATGAACGCGATCGCTGTCGAGGACCTCGTCAAGCGGTTTGGCGAGCTGACCGCTGTGGACCACGTCAGCTTTCAGGTCCGGTCGGGCGAAGTATTTGGCTTTCTCGGCCCCAACGGCGCGGGGAAGACGACGACCATCAGCATCCTGTGCACGCTCCTCCGACCCACGCGGGGAACCGTGACCGTCAACGGGTACGACGTCGTTCGTCAGCCATCTCTGGTTCGGCGGTCCATCGGTCTCATCTTCCAGGACCCCACGCTCGACGTTCAGCTCACCGCCCTGGAGAATCTCGACTTTCACGCCTACATCTATGACGTGCCACGGCGGGAGGCCCGCGAGCGCGCGGAACAATTGATGCGCATGGTGGAGCTGTGGGACCGCCGGGACGATCTCGTGCGGAGCTTTTCGGGTGGTATGCGGCGCCGCCTGGAGATAGCCCGCGGCCTGCTCCACCGTCCGCGGGTGCTCTTCCTCGACGAGCCGACGATCGGCCTCGATCCGCAGACGCGCCGCCACATCTGGGAGTACATCCTGGACCTCCGCGACCGCGAGGACCTCACGATCTTTCTCACGACCCACTACATGGACGAAGCGGAGTACTGCGATCGCATCGGCGTCATCGACCATGGGAGCCTGGTGGCGCTCGACACGCCGGACAATCTGAAGGCGATGGTGGGCGGGGACATCATCACCATAACGACGACGGACAATGAGCAAGCGATTCGGGAGATTCAGCAACAGTTCGAGCTCGAGGCTGTGCCTCGCGGCGAAGAGCTTCGCCTGGAGGTCGTGCACGGAGAAGAGTTCATCCCGCGGCTCATTCGGGCGCTCGGCGGAAAGGTCCGCGCGGTCAGCCTGAGCCGCCCGACCCTCGACGACGTATTCATGAAGCTGACCGGCCGCGCGATCCGGGAGCAGGAAGCGACCGGCATGGAAGCGATGCGCGCGTGGGCAGGGAGGATGCAGCGATGACACGGCAGATTCGCGCGGACCTGCGCGGCGTGTACGTGATCTGGCTTCGCGACGTCCGGCGATTCACGCGGGACCGGATGCGAATTGTGGCGGCGCTGGCGCAGCCGATGCTGTACCTGTTCATTTTCGGGACCGGCCTTTCCCGTTCGGTTGGCGGCGCCGCGCAGCTGGGGCAGGGTGGCACCTACGTGGCGTTCCTGTTCCCCGGTGTGATCGCCATGTCGGTCCTCTTCACGTCGGTCTTCTCGGCGATGAGCATCGTGTGGGACCGGGAGTTCGGGTTCCTGAAAGAGGTGCTCGTGGCGCCGGTCAGCCGCTGGTCCGTGGCCGTGGGCAAGGCGCTCGGCGGCGCGAGCCAGGCGGTGATGCAGGGAAGCATCTTGCTCATCCTGGCCCCCCTGGCCGGGGTTCCGCTCTCCTGGGACTTGGTGCTGCGGATGGTCCCCATCATGGCGCTCCTCGCCTTCGCGCTGACCAGCCTCGGCATCGTCATCGCAGCACGGATGAAGACGATGGAGGGCTTCCAGGTCGTCATGAACTTTCTCGTCATGCCGATGTTCTTCTTGAGCGGGGCGCTCTTTCCCCTGCAACAGGCGCCCGCGTGGTTGTCCGTTCTCACCCACATCGATCCCGTGGCATACGGCGTCGACCCCCTGCGCCGAGTCGTGGGCGCGACGCTGAGCGCCTCGGCACAGGCAGCCTCGGGGATCGAGTGGCTCGGGCACGGGTTGACCATCGGGGAAGAAGTCGCGGTGCTTGCCCTCTTCGGCGCCGCGATGCTGGTTCCGGCCGTGCGTGCGTTCCAGGTTCAGGAATAGCCGGTATCGGCTCAATTGACGCTGTCTTTTTGCGCAGCTTATGATTTCGATACTGGGCGTAGCGAACCTTTTTGACGAACAGAATCCAGGCACGCCCAGAGTGCGCACGTATACGCACGAGGGGCGTACGTGTCGAACAATATGCAGTTCAAGATCTCTGGGACGAACGGAAGCGCCGGGTGGGGCAGGTCGGCGGCGCTTCAGGCGCGCGACGTCACGATCCACTACTGGCTGGAACGGGTCAACTCGGCGTTTCTCGCCGTGGACCACGTCAGCCTGGACGTGGCGGAAGGCGAGTTCGTCGCCATCGTCGGCCCCTCGGGATGTGGCAAGACGACCTTCCTCAACGCCGTCGACGGGCTGCTCCCCATCACCAGTGGCTCCCTCACCTTGAACGGGGCGCCGATCAAGGCCCCGGGCAGCGACCGGGCCATGGTGTTCCAGCAGCCGAGCCTTCTGCCCTGGCGGACGGTGTGGAGCAACGTGATGTACGGCGTCGAGATCCAGGGTCGCGTCTCCGGCGCTGAGGCGCGGGATCGCGTGCAGTCGTGCATCGACCTCGTCGGGCTTCACGGTTTCGAGAACCACTACCCGTCCGAGCTGTCGGGCGGCATGCAGCAGCGCGTCAACCTGGCGCGCGCGTTCGCCACTGATCCGCAGATGCTGCTCCTGGACGAGCCGTTCGGTGGGCTGGATGCCCAGACGCGCGAGTTCATGCAGGCTGAGCTGCTGAAAATTTGGGCCCAATCCCGAAAGACGGCGCTGTTTATCACCCACGACATCGACGAGGCAGTCTATTTGGCGGACCGGGTCGTAGTATTTACAGCTCGGCCGGCAAAGTTGAAGCAGACCGTCGAGGTCGGACTCCCGCGGCCGAGGCCGTTGCGCATCAAGCGCGCGCAGGAGTTCTTGCAGTACACCGACGCCATCTGGACGAGCATTGAGGAGGAGTCGATGGCGATGATGAGCCGAGAGGCGGGGAGGTAATCCATGGCGGCGCCAGCAACCCAATCGGAAAAGCTCCACGGCGCAAATGGCGCGCTGACCGCCGGCCCATCGGTGGCCGTCGAGCCGGTGCGCATCCCCGGACAGCCAAGCCGCCTGCAGCGCTACGAGTCGACGCTCATCGGGATTCTTTCCGTGGTGGCGTTTCTCGTGGTCTGGCATACGGTGACCGCGGCGCGCCTGGTACCGGCCCTGTTCCTGCCCGGCCCCTTCGACACGCTCAACGCGTTTGTCGGTCTGGTAAAGGGCGGGTCGTTGTGGAACGACCTGTGGGTCAGCGGACAGGAGATGATCTACGGGTACGTCCTTGCCATCGTCATCGGCATGCCGCTTGGGCTCCTGATGGGCTGGTATCGGCGGCTCTCCTTCGCGCTCGATCCCTTCGTCGCGTTCTTCTACAGCATGCCCCGGGTCGCCCTCATTCCCCTGCTCATCATCTGGTTCGGGATCGGGATCTATTCGAAGGTGGCGGTGGTCTTTTTGGGCGCCATCTTCCCGATCGTGATCAATACGATGGCGGGCGTTCGGAACTTGGACGCGAACTGGGTGAAGGCGGCCCGCTCCTTCGGCGCATCGGACTCGCAGATCTTCCGAACGGTGGCGCTGCCCGGATCGGTGCCCTTCATCCTCACGGGCTTGCGGCTCGGGATCGGTCATGCGCTCGTTGGGGTCGTGGTCGGCGAGCTGGTCGCGGCCCAGGCCGGTATCGGCCTCATGATGGCCACGGCGGGCTCGACGTTCCAGACGCCGAAGGTGTTTGCGGGGCTCATCCTTCTCTCGTCGGCCGGCCTCGGAATGACGTATCTCCTGCAGTCCATCGAGCGCCGCTACCAGGCATGGCGGCCAGACTAGCGGTGTGAGGCTTGAGCTGGCAAACGAGATGACGGAGGCGCGTGTGGCACGGAAAACGGGTTGGCTGGTCAGTTGGGTCGCGGCGATCATTGCGGCGGCTGTGGCGCTTTCTTCCTGCGCGAAGCCGGTGGGTCCGGCCGCCACGGCGCCGGCGACAGGCGCCGCGCCCGTCGTCAAGATGTCCATCGCCTACAGCGAGATCGTCTTCAGTAACCTCCCGCTCTGGGTGGCGAAAGAGTCCGGCATCTTTGAAAAGAACTCGCTGGATGTCGACCTGCAGCAGATCAGTAGCTCGAACGCCATCGCGGCGCTCCTCTCCGGCCAGGTCCAAGCAGCCCACGCGGGCGGATCCGAGGCGCTGAGCGCAAACCTCAGCGGCGCCGACCTCGAGATCGTCGGGGTTGTCGGAGGCGTCTACCCCTACTATTTGATGGCCCAGCCCAGCATCAAGACCATCGACGATCTGCGCGGCAAGAAGATCGGGGTGAGTCAGCCGGGCTCGTCCTCGGACATCGCGACCCGGACGGCCTTGAAAGCCAACGGGATCGATCCCGACAAGGACGTTACCATCGTCCCCGTCGGGTCGTTGGCGAACCGGACGGCGGCCCTGCTGAGCGGTGCAATCGATGCCGGCCTCGATAATCCGCCCGGCTCGATCAAGCAGGAGGCGCAGGGACTCCACGCCCTCATCGATCTCGCGGCACAGAAGCTGCCGGCGTCCAACAACACGATCGTCATGCAGCGCTCGTTCGTGGACGGCAACAAGGACGCGGTGCAGCGATACGTGGACTCCATCATGCAGGCCATGGCCAAGGTGCGGAACGATCGAGCGTACGCGGTGCAGATCCTCAAGCAGTACTACCAGTCGGACGACGATGCGGCGATGAACGCGACGTACGACTTTCTCCTCGAGACGATGCCCGACCAGCCATTCCCGTCGACCGATCAGTTCAAGGACGTGCTCGATCAGCTCCAGGCCAAGGGCCAACCGGCAACCGAGGCGGACGTGACCAAGATGATCACCACCAGCTTCGTGCAAAACGCCGTGGACCGAAAGGTCGGCGCCAACGTGAGCTGATCTTGACAGATCGGCTCCTGGCGCTCCAGCCGCGGTGGCTGGAGTTGGGCTACGGTATTCCGAATTGCGCGATCTCTTCCGTCCCATCCCGTCCGCGCCGCTCGGCCTCGTCGCCTTCGGGCTCGTCGCGTGTAGCGCCGCGCCGTCCACGGGCTCGCTCCCGAGGCGCCAGCCACCGCCTGCGGGCCCAGCCGTCGCCGAGGTCGCCGCGCCGACGGCCGACGGGCGCGCGAGCTGGGCGACCTACCACGGGAATAACGAGCGGGCTGGCGTGGGCCCGAGCACGCCGACCTTTGGCGACCCGGTCCTTCGATGGCGGGCCGATCTCGACGCGGAAATCTATGCCGAGCCCCTCGCGATCAATGGGCGACTGATCGTCGTCACGGAAAACGACACGGCATACGCCTTGGACGCCTCCAGTGGCGAGATCATCTGGGAGCAGCACGTCGCGGACCCAGTGCCGCTTTCGAGCCTTCCGTGCGGCAACATCGATCCAAGCGGATTCACCTCAACCCCCGTGATCGATTCGACGTCGAACATCGTGTACGCTGTCGGCCGCGTTCAACCGACCCACCATGAGCTGTACGCCTTCAACGTCGAATCCGGTTCGGTGCTCTTCCACCGCTCGGTGGACCCGCCGGGGGATGATCCGCGTTTCCTCCAGCAGCGCGGCGCCCTCGCGCTGGCGAACGGTCGCGTGTACGTCGCCTTCGGGGGGAACTTCGGCGATTGCGGGCCCTATCACGGCTGGGTGGTCGGCGTGAATGCCGACGGCTCCGGCGACCTGGTCACCTACCAGGTTCCAACTCCGCGGGAGGCCGGGATCTGGGCGCCGCCCGGTCCGGCGGTCGATGGCGACGGCTCGCTGCTGGTCGCGACCGGGAACGGGGAGTCGGAAGACGCGTTCGACTACGCGAATGCCGTGGTCCGACTGTCTCCGGACCTGGAGCTCCTCGACTACTGGGCCCCCGCGAATTGGGCGAGCTTGAGCGCCACCGATACCGACGTCGGCTCGATCGGGCCGATGCTGGTGGGCGCCGGCCAGGTCCTGCAATCGGGCAAGAACGGAATGGGCTATCTCCTGCGCGCAAGCGCATTGGGCGGGATTGGCGGCGAGCTATTCTCGGCGCGCGTGTGCCGCGGAGCCTACGGAGGAGCAGCCTATGAGCCGCCGACGTTGATCGTGCCGTGTGTCGACGGCCTCGCCGCGATCGAGGTGGATGACGGCGCGTTTCGCATCGCGTGGCGCGCGGGCGAGGGCCAGCTCAACTCGCCCATCATCGCCTACGGGTCGGTCTGGTCGATCGATCAGCGAAATGCAGCGCTGCTCCAGATCGATCCGACCGATGGCTCGATTCGATCGCGAACGTCGTTGGACGGGCCGATCCGCGCGCACTTCACCACCCCGTCGGCCGTTGGCGACGCGCTGTTCGTCCCGGCAGGCCACAGCGTGCTGGCGTTCGGCGCCCCGCCGTAGTGGCTAGGCGCTCCAACAATCGCGAAACGCCGCGGCAACCACGCCCGAGTAGGGCACCGCGTGCGACAGCAGGCCGCGGGCCGTGGCGAAGCGGTTCAGGCGCTCGACGGTGTCCTGCTCGATTCGTGGGTCGTAGTAGGGCGTGTCGCGGCGGATCAGCTCCGCGATCAGGCTCGCCTCGAGTGGCGGAAACAGCCGCTCCCCAACCCGGGTAGCGCAACTCGGCTCCGCTTTCAGGGCCTGCTGTGCGCGCACGACGGCGCGCACGGCGCTCGCGACCAGCGTCGGTTCGCGGTCGATGAGGTCCGTCGTGGCGACCAGCGCGGGAAACGTAAAGCCGCGTGCAGGGGGCGGCCCGTCTCCTCGGCGAACGTCGAGCACCACCGATCCAACTCCGCGTCGGACCGCCACCTCCGCGCCCATCCCGTTGGCCCAGAACCCGTCGAGGGTGCCCTCCTCCAGGGCGCGGGCGGCGGTCACGCCGAAGGAAACGCCGGCGGCGTTCGCGGTCGGGATTGGACCGATCTCGATCCGGTTCGATGCCGGGTCGATGCCCGCCTCGATCAGGAGCTGCCGCAATCCCTCGTCCGGGCCCGGCGCCGCGCCGATCCGCAACCCGGCCAGCGCTGTCAGATCGCCCCGGCGCACTCGGAGATCGGATCGGAGGACGAGAAACCAGTACATGTGTTGTGCGAGAGCGGCGAGGAGGCGGGCTCCCTGCCAGTCCGGAAATGCCGCGAGGGTGGCGTGCGCGGCTCCCGCGACGAGATCGAGCTCTCCATCGCGGAGCGACTCCATCGCCCGCGTCACGGGGAACACCAGGTCCAGCGTCGCGTCGATTCCCTCGGATCGAAAGAAGCCCAGTTCGACGGCGGCGATGGCGGGAAAATACGAGTTGGAGATCAGGTCCGGAACCGCAATACGCACGAGCCCACCCGCAACGCGTCTTCGATACGTCAGGAATCGGTCCAGTGCCAGAGGTGCACGTTCCACGTGTCGCCGATCTGCCCTGGCCATCGCGGACCGGGCCCGACCAGGCCCTTGCGGACGGGCACCATCTCCGCGTTGCGCCCCAGGCCAATGACGCCGAGGTTCTCGGTCAGAACGCGCAGAGCCTGAACGACGGCGTCGTCGCGGTCGCTCGGATCGAGGGAGGTGCTGGCGATCTCGTAGAACCGATCGTACTGAGGATTCGACCAGCAGCCGCGATTGCTACCCGAATACCGACGGGCAGGATCTGGGCATTCCGCGCTGAGCGCGACCCGAAGCGTGTCGGGCACGCCAATGGACATGGCGGTGTTGTTCACGCCGGGGAACTTGATGCGGTATTCGGAGTCTCTGATGCGGGACTGTGGGACGACGGTCTCGGTGATGTCCATCCCAAGCTTGGTCAAGTCGGCCGCCATGATGTGCATCTCGGTCAAATTGTCTTCATTCTGTGTGGTGCGGATATCGAGGGTGAAGGGTTCGCCGGCGCTGTTGACGAGCGTGTCTCCACGGCGCGTCCAGCCGGCGTCTGCGAGCAGCGACGCCGCCCGCGCGGGATCGTACGGATACTTGGTGATGACGCTATCCGCTTTGGCGAAGAGCGGATCGGTCGGGATGAGGTAAATCTCTGCCACGTCCGACTCTCCGAGGGTGACCACCTGAGCGAGCGTCTGCCGGTCCACGCCGGTGGCGATGGCGCGTCGGACGCGCAGGTCGAGCAGCGCGGGCTGCAGCAGGTACGCGGCGTCGAACTGAATCTGGCTGTACCGGAAGCGCACCGGCGTACCGATCACGGTGCCCTCGCCGGTTTGATTCCACCGTTCGCGCACCGTCGCGCCGCCCTGTTGGCCCAGGACCGTCGCCCCCACAGCGGTGTCGAGGTCGCCCGACAGCAGATTCGCGACGACCGTATTGGTGTCCGGAATGATTCGGACCACGATCTGCTCGATGGGGGGTGGGCCCATGAAGTAACCGTCGAATGCTTGGTATACGAGCTGGGCGCCAGGGTCCCACTCCACCAGGCGATATGGGCCGGTCCCAACGTAGTCGGGAGAGGACCAGAATCGGTTGTTGAGAAACGCGTCGGGGTCGCCAGCCGCGTAGAGCGACCCGACGATGTGCACCGGGAGGGGCTCGAGATCACGCTGGATCAATAGGTTGGCCTTTGGATACGGCTGCTTCCAGGCGATCACGAATGTCTTGTCGTCCACAGGGGTGACCGACGTCATCAGCATTTCGGGCATGCGATCGGAGATGGGCATCGCGTCGTCGAGATACACGCGCAGGGCGAACTGGAAATCGCGGGCGACGACGGGCTCGCCGTCGTGCCATCGGGCGTTGGATCGGATTCGCCAGGTCGTCTCCATGGTGCCGTCGGCATTGACCACCCACGTCCCGTTGTCGCGCGAGGGCTGCTCCGAGGCCAGCAGCGGGCTTGGGACGCCCCGCTCGTCGAGGAGCACGAGGGGGCTGTTGTTCAAAAAGTTGTACTCGGCGGCGTTCGTCCCACCCCCCAGCTTGGTGGAGAGATTATCGGTCTCAGACCCGACTGCGACGCGGACCGTGCGGGGAAGCGCGCGAGCGGGGGCGGACCGCTGATCGGCGCTCGGCGTCTGGCTCGGCGCCGGCGCGCCGCAGGCGGCGATGGCGGCGATGGCGAGGGCCGCGGCGATCGATCCAAAGCGGTGCACGCGCATAGCGTAGCACAGGGTCGATGGGCGCGCAGGAGTCGGCTCGTTCGGACGGAGCCGGTCGAAGCGCGCGGCTACCGATTCGCCGCTCCCGCGGTGCTGCTCACGACCCCCAGCTCGCGAAGCGGGCGAAGCAGCCGCCAGGTGCGTCCGGGCGATGGAATCGACCCGCTGGCGACCAGCTCTACCGTCTTGCTCTGGTCGCCCAGCTTCAAGGACAACAGCCCGACGCGGTCGCCTGATTGGAGGGGCGCTTCTATCGGATCGAGCTGCGCTTCGACGCTCACAGCCATACCGGGCCACGCCAGGAAGTCCACGTTTTCAGCGGGCATCGCGTCGACCTTGGGTCCCCACGGCGCCGCGTAGGTCCCCACGACGGTGGAGGTGTCCAGCACGCGGCTCATTCGAACGCCGCGGGCCGCTGCCGCCGCGATATCGCTGGAGCGAGCAAAGGCGTCGGAAAGCTGGGGTTGATCCAGAACCGCGCCGACGAGGACCATCTCCCGGTCGTTCACCGTGCGGCGCGCGGCGAACATGAAGCAGGCGCCCGCTTCGGGCGTCGAGCCGGTCTTGATCCCAATGTTGCCGCCCCGACCGAGGTCGGTGTTGACGTTGAAGATGCGCTCCGCCACGGGGATCGCGGCTTCCTGCTGGGCCACGATTTCGGCAAAGACCGGCTCCCGCATCGCGGCCTGTCCCAGGATGATGAGATCCGTCGCGGTGCTCACGGTCTGCGGCGAGTAGCCACTGGCGTCGGCGAAGCGTGTCGACGACATGCCCATCTCTCCCGCCTTCGCGTTCATCTTCGCGACGAACGCCTCACGTGAGCCGGCGTCCCACTTCGCAAGAAGGTCCGCGATGTTGTTTCCGGATGGAAGCAGGAGCGCCTGAAGGAGCTGGTACTCGGTGAGCTGCTCGCCCGCGACGACGGGAACAACGGACTGGCCATCGGCCAGATCGGCCTCGAAGATCCGCACGTCCTCGGCGGTCACGCCAACGGTCGGCCCCGGCTCACGCGGCGCCAGCGGGTGGTCCGTGAGCACGAGGTAGGCGGTCATGACCTTGGCGATGCTGGCGATCGGCCGTGGCGTCTTCGGCCCTGACGTCCCCACGATGCCGATCTCCGGAACGGCGACCGCGGCTGCTCCCTGGCTCGGCCAGGGCAGCGCCGGTGGCTCCCCCTCGACGGTGAGGCTTGTGGGAAAGGAGGTCGCGGCGACGATCGGCGGTATCGGCTGAGACAGCTGCACCCAGCCGTAGACCCCGCCTGCGGCGATGAGGGCAAGGAGTACCGCGAGGCCTGCGAGGATTTTGACGCGCACCGAAACCCCCAAATTGGTCTGGAGTGTTCACCGGGTCTGGGCGTGAGCCCCCGCGACGATGTGGAGCACGGTGACCTCCGGTGGACAGAGGAGTCGCAATGGAATGGTCGAGCCCACGCCTCCGGAGAGGTGCGTGAGGGTGCCGTCGATGCGCTGGAGCCCGAGCACGTCCGGATAGCGCCTGCGCGTGCGCGTCACGACCGCGCCGAGGGGTGTGCGGATCTGGCCCCCATGGCAGTGGCCCGCGAGAACCAGGTCCGCGCGACCGGGCGGGAGGAAAGCCAGCACGTCCGGCGAGTGGGCGAGAAGGATCGACGGGGCACCTTCGGGAATGCCATTGTAGGCTTGGACCAGATCAACGCGCCACTCGTACGGATCGTCGACGCCCACCAGCCAGAGGCGCTCGCGGCCCCGACAGATCGGCGAAGCCCCGTTCCGCAGCGTTCGAACGCCGCGGCGCGCGAGGTCGTTCGTGAACCGATGGACACCGCCAACACACCGCGTGGCGGCGTGGTCGTGGTTGCCCAGAACGCACCAGACGCCATCCGGCGCATGCAGCGCTCCCAACGCCGCGGCGCACGACTCACGGTCCCGATCATGGTCGATCAAATCGCCGGTCACGACGATGAGGTCCGCACCGATCGACTGTGCGGTGCGAACGTGATCGAGACCCGGGGCCCAACCGCCCACGTGGAGATCGCTGATGTGCAGGATCCGATATCCGTGGAACGCGTCTGACAGACGCGGCAAGCGGACCACCCGTCGGCGAATCTCCAGCTTTCGCGTTTCGTTCATCGCTGCCCGGCACACGACGCCCAGTGAACCGAGGGCGATGGATGCGAGCGCCAGCGACGGCGCGACCCAGCGGCCGGGACCACGCCTCATTGGAACTCGGAGAAGACGTTGTTCCAGGCCTCGGCCAACGTCGGGTGGGCGAAGATCCCGTCCCGAAGCGCGGTGAAGGGGAGGTGTCCCATCATGGCGATCTCGATCATCGCCATCAGCTCGCCACCCTCGAGACCCAGCGCGGCGCAGCCGAGAATCTGATCGCTCTCCCCGTCCACGACGACTTTGATGAAGCCACGGGACTCGTCGACTTCGAGGGCCCGCGCGATCCAGCTCATGGGCATCTTCGCGACGCGAATCGGGCGGCCGGCGTTCCGGGCCTCGGTCTCGGTCGCGCCGACGCGGCCG
Organism: Chloroflexota bacterium; assembly: GCA_035652535.1. Classification (NCBI taxonomy): domain Bacteria; kingdom Bacillati; phylum Chloroflexota; species Chloroflexota bacterium. The sequence goes on along the minus strand of DASRDP010000036.1, from coordinate 43,555 downwards.
AGCTGCGGGTCCATGAATACGGTATACGGCACGATCCGACCCGCGATCGACGCGCTGCCGCCGTCGACCAGGTTCGTCCGCAGCACGCGGAAGTCGTCGTACGAGATGTGGGTAAATGCCGGCCCGCCTTTCACGTCGCCCATGGCGTACACGCCGGGGACGCTCGTCTCGAGGCGATCGTTCACGCGAATGGCGCCCCGATCGGTGGTCGCAATCCCCGCCGCCGAGAGGTTCAGGGCTGCCACGTCCGGTGCGCGGCCCGTCGCCTTCAGGACGTGCGAGCCGTCGAGGCGGCGCTCTCCATCGGGGGTCCGCACAGAGAGGAGGACGCGCCCACCAGCGCCTACCTCCGCCCGCTGGGCCTCACTGGAGAGCAGCACATCTATGCCGTCCTCTCTCAGGATTTTGGCCACCTCGTCTGAGACGTCTGAGTCCTCACGATCGAGCAGATGCGCCCCGTGTTGGATAATGGTGACCCGCGCTCCGAAGCGGCGGAACATCTGGCCGAACTCCACACCGATGTATCCGCCGCCCAGGACGACCAAATGCTCCGGAACCTCGTCCAGCTCCTGTATGGCCGTCGAATCGAGCGTTGGCACGCGATCGATGCCTTCGATTCGCGGCTCGACCGGTCGAAGTCCTGTGTTGATGCAGATGATGGGCGCGGCGAGGCGCCGCGGCTCTCCATCGGTCGGCGCGACCTGGACGGTGTGGGGTCCTGCGAAGCTGGCTTCGCCAAAGATCAGGTCGACGCCCGGCGTCTGCACGATTCGGCGCTCGCTTCCGGTCCGGAAGCTCTCGACGATGTCGCGCTTCCGCTGGCGAACGCGCGCAAGATCGACGCGGACGGGACCGGTCGCGACCCCAAAGTCGGCTCCGCGCCGAGCCAGATAGGCGACGCGCGCGCTGGCGATCATCGTCTTCGTGGGCGTGCATCCGTAGTTAATACAGCTTCCGCCAACCCACTTCCGTTCGACGAGCGCCGTCTTTCGCCCGCCGCGGGCCAGCGCGGTGGCGAGCGGGCCGCCCCCTTGGCCGGATCCGATGACGATGGCGTCATAGGCTTCGCCGTTTGCCTGGCTCATGCACTTCCTCCGACGTGTAGATCGGCGGGACTACCGAATGCGCCGAATCTGGGGGTTCGCGAAAAGGATGCCGAGCGCCGACGCGGACAGGATTGCACCCATGATGGTGAGCGCCGTTTGCGATGTCCAGGTGGCGGCCAGCGCGCCTGCTAGGACGCTCCCCAGGGTGATGAGGATCTGGTTTTGTTGGAAGACGCCCATGACCCGGCCGCGCATCTCTTTGCTGGAATGGCCCTGGACGACGGTCTGCGTGAGGGTCGCGGAGGTCACGTTGGCGGATCCGATGCCGATCATGAGGAGCATCGAGAGCGGGAATGCCGTCGAATGGGCGAAGAGCATAACGCCGAGCCCATAGACTGCGGCCGCGGACACGATCAGTGCGCCTTTGGGGAGCGTTTCGCCGAAGGAGGCGACGAGGAAAGACGCAACGATCGCGCCGATTCCCATCGCCGTGAGCATGAACCCCTGGCCCGCCGATCCGACCTGCAGAATGTCGCGCGCAAACACCGGCAGCAGTGTCCCGAACGACATCCCGAACGTCCCGACGAGCGCGAGCACCAGAAGAACACTGCGAATGGACGCGTGGTGCACGACGTAGCTCCACCCGGCGAACGTGGTCGCCGCGAAGGATCGCCCCGCCTCCGACGTGACGGGCGGTCGGTCCGGGACGCGGAGCTGGACTGTCCACTGGGTTGAGGCGGCGTAGATGAGCGCCTGCACGAGGTAGGAGCCGCCCGGTCCCATGACGGCGATGAGGCCGCCCGCGACGGCTGGGCCCAGGCTGCGACTGACGTTGAAGACCATCGACATGAGGCCGATGGCGTTGGTGAGATGGGCGCGATCGACGGTCTCCGAGATCATCGCCTGCCGGGCGGGCACTTCGAACACCTGCACAACGGCGACCACGAACCCCGTGGCGAACACGTGCCACGGCTCGATCCGACGGCTGATCACGAGGGTGCCCAGGATGAGATTGGCCAGGGCGTTCAGAGTCTGCGCTACGATGAGCTGCGTCTTCCGCCCGTAGCGGTCGGCCATCGTTCCCGCCACGGGCGAGAGCAGGAGGAGGGGGAGGACCTTGACCGCGCTCACAAGCCCGAGGTCCACCGTCGAACCCGTCAGGTCGTACAAGAGCCAGCCTCGGGCCACCTGGTCCATCCAGATGCCCATGCTGTTGCCGAACTGCGCGGCGAGCAAGAGCCGAAACTCCCGATATTGAAGCCCTCCAAACGCGGGCACGCGCAGCAGCAGCCCGAGCAGGCCCGTGGCTGGGGAGGGCAATAAGCGCGAATCCTGAGGGCCGGCGGATGGCGCAGGCCCGGATTCTGAGGTGAGCGTTGAATCCAAGGAGATGCCTGGCGGAAGGATGGCGCCGCCCCCGCCAGTCCGCGCACGGCGCGAGCAGCTCGTGGGCGACACCTCTTGTCACCAGTATACGGGGAGGGACGCGCTCGGCAGGATACGGACCTAGCTGGCGGAATGGTTCGTGCTGAGCCAGGCCGAGCACGCTCCGCCCGGCGAAAGGGTCAAGACGAGCTTTTCATCGACCCGTTGGGCCATCGCGGAGGCGGCCGTCGCCGGGTTAGCTGGCGGCCAGTGACGTTCTCGCGACCGCCTCGCGCTCGTCCGTATCTCGCGCTGGGCGAGCGAGGGTAATCGCACGCCGGATGTCGGGTACCTCGTCCAGCTCGTCGGTCACGTCGCTGTCGTCGCCGTCGCTCTGGGGCCCCATGAACAGGTATCCGAGCCCTGCCTTGGTGAAGATGTACCGCGGATTTTCGCAGTTGGGCTCTAGCTTGGATCGAAGCCGGCTGACGTACACGCGAACCACATCTGTGCCGTAGCTTTCCGAACCCCAGGCGAGCTGGAGCAGGGTTCGGTGCGGCATGACGCGGCCAGCATTGCGAACCAAGTGATAGAGGAGCCGATACTCGGTGTTCGTCAGGGGAACGCGAACGCCGTTGACCCGCACCTCCTGGCTCGGGAAGTGGATGGTGAGCCCGTCGGCGCTGAACGTCTCCGGATCGGTGCTGATGCGCGCGCCCGCGTCCACCCGCCGCGCCTGAGCGCGGATCCGAGCCATGAGCTCGAGGCAGCTGAAGGGCTTGGTCACGTAGTCGTCCGCTCCCATCTCGAGCGCGCGTACGATGTCCAGCTCGCCATCGCGAGCCGACAGGATGATGACAGGGGTATGCGCCGCTTCTCGAATTCGCGCGAGTACCTCGAGCCCGTTCATCTTGGGCAGGCCGATGTCCAGCACGACAACGTCTGGCTGCTGCTCGAAGAACGCCTGGAGCCCGGCGCGCCCATCCTCAGCGGCGCCGACCCGACAGTCGTGCCGTTGGAAGGTGAACGAGACGCGAAGCGCGTCGCACACGGCGGGGTCGTCGTCGATGACGAGAAGTTTCATATGTGCCACCACCCAGGTAATAGAGATGCCGAATCGTGACGCTCAAATTGGCCTCAGTATGGTGATACAGAGGAAACGCGACCGTAGCAGCCAGTTACAGCAGCGTAAACATTTTCCTGAGCTGTCCGGGCGGCGCCCCGCTGTCATCCTGAGGGCCGCGCCCCGCTGTCATCCTGAGGGCGGGCCCGAAGGATCTGGATGTCCAGAGATGCTTCGCTGCGCTCGGCATGACCGGAGCGCCAAGCCGCGCGCGGTGAGCGGCCGACGCGCTTCCTTCGACCATTCCATCCCGTGCGCCTTCGACAGGCCCGTCCTGAGCGAAGCCGAAGGTCTCAGGGCCAATGGCCGGAGGCTCAGTGCTGCTCGCCGTTCGCTGCCGTTGAGGCGGGGGCTGGCGCGGCGTCCTTCGGCCGAACGAATCGGTAACCCAGCCCGCGCTCGTTCTCGATGTACTTCGGCCCGTCGGCGTCGGGCTCGATCTTGGCGCGCAGCCGACTGATGAACACCTTCAGGTAGTCTGGCGTGGCGCCATAGTCGGGACCCCAGACGCGGTCGAGCAGGGCCTGGTGGGGCATCAGGCGCCCGGCGTTGCGCACGAGGTGATACAGGAGCTTGTACTCGACGGGTGTCAGCTTCACCTGCTCGCCCTTGATCGCCACCTGATGGTTCTGGAAGTTAATGGCCAGCGGCCCGGCCACGAAGTCCGGGAGAGCGCGGGCAGGCGGAGGCAGCTCCGCGCGGCGAAGCACGGCCTTGACGCGCGCCAGGAGCGCCAGATGGCTAAAGGGCTTGACCACGTAGTCGTCCGCCCCCAGCTCCAGGCCGCGCACCTGCTGCATCTCTTCGCCGTGAGCGGTCAGCATGATCACCGGCACGTCGGAGATTCGCCGGATCTCCTGGAGAACCTCGAAGCCGTTCTTGCCGGGCATGGCGACGTCGAGGACCACCACGTCCGGGTCCTCTTCGTAGAAGCGCTGCAGGCCGGCCTCGCCGTCCGTGGCCGAGGACACGGAGCAATCCTGCCATTGCATTTGGAATCCGACCGATACGGCGTCGAGGATCTGCTCGTCGTCATCCACGATGAGAATTTTCATGAGTCACCATCCTTGAAGCCGCGCGCTGGTCCAGAGAGATCGGATTGTGCGGCCACGCGGTTTGGGACCGCGAAGTGGAAGGCTGCGCCCGCCCCGGGCGCGTCGTCCACCCAGACTCGGCCGCCGTGAAGCTCGGCGATTACGCGCGCGACGGGCAGGCCGAGTCCGACACGACTCGAACCGTCGGCCTGGCCGGAGAAGACGCGGTCGCGGTCCGCGGCCGCTACTCCTGGCCCCTGGTCCTCGATCGAAATCACCGTCTCGTCGTGGCGTTGATCGACCGACACGGAGATCGCGCCGCCTCGGGGGCCAAATCGCTGGGCATTCTCGATCATGTTCAACACCGCGCGTTCCACGCGGCGCGCGTCCGCCATGATCGGTCTTGGCGCGGACGGCACGTGCACGTCGACGTGCTGGTCCAGCCGTCGGGCGCTCGCCTCCGCCGCCTTCGCCGCCCGAATCGCCACGTCCCCGAGGTTGGTGGGCCCGAGATGGATTTCGTCGCGTCCCGTGGTGAGGCGCGACAGCTCGGACGCATTTGCGATAAGGCTGTTCATCTGGTCCGCGGCGTGGTCGATGTTGTGGAGCATGCGTCGAATGGGGTCCGTCGTGCCCGGCGGCTCGTTGGCAATCACGACGCCGATCGCCGCCTTGATAGCCGCCAAGGGCGTGCGCAAGTCATGGGCGATGCGCGAGATAAACTCCTCCCCACCGGAAACGAGCGATGTGAGCCCATCGCTTCGATCGGGGGAGTCGATGGAGTGGGAGCTCAAGCTTTGCGCGCTCATGCATCCGCCAAAAGGGGTACGGATGAGGCTATGCGAACGGCTCTTTAGTCAGTATACATAAGGCTCTGTGAATCCCCGCACGCACGGACCCGCGACGTCACGCGGCGCCAGAGAGACGTGGCGCCAGAGAGACGTGGCGCCAGAGAGCACCGCTCCACACATCGTCAAACGCTCGCGACGACGCGGTCCCCGAAGTCGGCGAGCAGCGCGCGCATGTCATCGTGGTTGGTGACCGCGTCCAGCGCCCGCACGTGGTACAGGTCGCCGTGGGATGCGGGATACGGCTCGATGCCGCGCTGAAGGTCGCGCACCGCCTGGATGAGCCGCCGGCGTGCGGCAATCACGGCGGTGTCGGCGGTCGCCAGGTGCTCCTGTGTTCGGTCGTAGATGGCGCCCATGCTCTCCTGGATGGCCCGGTCCTGATCGTTGACCCCGTAGATGCCCGTGTACGTCGAGGTGCGCTGCAGCTCGCGGTCCAGCATGTACTCGTTCTCCCGGTTGCGCAGCGGACGATAGGTGCCCGGGATGAGGTGCGGTGGGAAGGCGCGCCCCGAGGCGAAGCTTGCCCGCTCCTTCTCAGTGAGTGGCCGCTCGGGGTGGAAGTGGAAAAAGAATGTCCAGGTGTGTTCGTCGTCGATGGGGATCCAGCAGCGACCGTTGGCGGGGAAGTCGATAAAGCCGATCAGACTGTACGTTGGCATGAGCCACTGGGTGATCCGCCAGTTGAAGGTCCCGTCGCCCACGCGCCGCTTTGCCCCATAGCGAAAGCCGTAGTCCGTCTGATCCACGATGATTTTGGGCGCTCGGTCGGCGGCCTTGAGGTCGGGGCGAATGGTCCGGTCGCCCGGCGATTGGCTGGGGTCGAGATAGGTGTGCAGGAACGATGCGTGAGACGTGTCAATGTCGCCCTCGAAGCCCTGGAGGTAATTGGTTTCCTGGAGCCACTTGGCGACGAGCCGATGGTCGTCGGGCACGCGCGCCCACTCCAGCTCCGGTAGCGATGGACGCCGGTCGGCGGGGCCCATGTAGATCCAGATGAGGCCGGCACGCTCGCGGGTGGGGTAGGAGGGAGCGTGAACTTTGTCCTTGAAATTGCTCTCCGGTGGCTCGTTGGGCATGTCGACGCAATGGCCGTCCGCGTCGAACTTCCAGCCATGGTAGACGCAACGCAGCCCGCGCTCTTCGTTGCGGCCGAAGAAGAGCGACGCGCCTCGGTGCGGGCAGTGGGCCCCGAGGATTCCCACGCGCCCTGTTGAGTCGCGAAAGGCAACGAGGTCCTCGCAGAGCAGGCGCAGCCGGATCGGAGGACAGTCCGAATTGGGTAGCTCCTCGGAGAGGAGGGCGGGGAGCCAAAACCGCCGAAACAGCTCTCCCATCGGCGTGCCCGGGCCGGTGCGGGTCAGCAGCGCGTTCTCTTCCGTGGAGAGCATTCGTTCACCCCAATCTTGGGCGCTCCCGCCAACGGGCGGGAGCGCCCACCGATCACGCTAGAAATCCATGTCGTGGCTGTGCGGCATGGGCGGCGGCTCCGGCTGAGGAACGTCGGTGACGAGCGTCTCCGTGGTCAGAATCATCGACGCGGCCGACGCCGCGTTTTCCAGACCGGACCGGGTGACCTTCAGGGGATCGATGATGCCGCGGTCGACCATGTCGGCGAACTCCCCCCGCGCCGCGTCGTAGCCGAGACGCGGCTGGTTGCGCCGGCGGATCTCCTCGATGATCACGGAGCCTTCCTGGCCGGCATTGTACGCGATGCGGCGAATGGGCTCCTCGAGCGCGCGGCGGAGGATGTTGACGCCGGTGCGCACGTCGGCATTGTCGGTCAGCACCTTGTCCAACGCGCTCACCGCGTTGACGAAAGCCACGCCGCCACCGGGCACGATGCCTTCTTCGACAGCCGCGCGTGTCGCCGAGAGGGCATCCTCAACCCGGTGCTTCTTCTCCTTCAGCTCCACCTCGGTGGCGCCGCCAACGCGGATCACGGCGACACCGCCGGCCAGCTTGGCCAGTCGCTCCTGGAGCTTTTCCTTGTCGAACTCGGAGGTGGTGGTATCGATCTGGGCGCGGATCTGCTGGATGCGCGCCTGGATCGCCTGGTCCGTTCCAGCTCCCTCGATGATCGTTGTGTTGTCCTTGTTGACGACCACGCGGCGCGCCGTCCCGAGATCCTGGGGCCCGGCCTGGTCGAGTCGCCGACCCGCCTCCTCGGTGATAACAGCGCCCGCCGTGAGGATCGCAATGTCCTCGAGCATTGCCTTCCGCCGGTCGCCAAAGCCCGGCGCCTTCACCGCGACGACGTTCAGCGTGCCCCGCAGCTTGTTGACCACGAGGGTCGCGAGCGCCTCGCCGTCGACGTCCTCGGCGATGATGACGAGGTTGCGCTGCCCGGACTGGATGAAGCCCTCAAGAATCGGGAGGATGTCGGTGATGGCGCTGATCTTCTTATCGGTGATGAGGATGCGCGGATCCTCAAGCTCGACTTCCATGCGCTCGGTGTTGGTCACGAAATGCGGGCTGATGTAGCCCCGGTCGAACTGCATCCCCTCGACGAATTCGGTCTCGTACTTGAGGGTTTTGGACTCCTCGACGGTGATGACGCCGTCTTTCCCCACCTTGTCCATGACGTCGGCGATGAGGTCGCCGATCTCCTGGTCGGCCGCGGAGATCGACGCGACCTGCGAGATCTCCTTCTTGCCCTGAACCGGGAGGCTCATGTCCTTCAGCGCTCCCACGATCGCGTCAACGCCTTTCTCGATTCCCTGCTTCAGGTACATGGGGTTGGCGCCCGCAGCGACGTTCTTGAACCCCTCGCTGATGATGGCCTGCGCCAGCACGGTGGCGGTCGTCGTCCCATCGCCCGCGACGTCGTTCGTCTTGGTGGCGGCTTCCTTCAGGAGCTGCGCCCCCATGTCCTCGAAGGGGTCCTCCAGCTCGATCTCCTTGGCGATGGTGACCCCGTCGTTGGTAATTGTTGGCGGGCCAAATTTCTTGTCGAGCACAACGTTGCGGCCCTTGGGGCCGAGGGTGATCTTCACAGCATCGGCGAGGGTATCCATCCCGCGCTTCAGCGAATCGCGCGCCTTTTCACTGTAGATGAGCTGCTTGGCCGGCATTCCTCCTCCTCACTGCTTCTCGGGCTCGGGCGCCCGAAACTTCGATTCCCACACGCGTTATTGAACGAGGGCCAGCACGTCCCGCTCGGAGAGCACGAGGAGCTCGTCCTCGTCGAGCTTGAACTCCGTGCCGGCATACTTGGAGAACAGGACGCGATCGCCCTCCTTCATCTCGATCGGTTGGCGCTGACCGTTTTCGAGGGTTCGTCCCGGGCCAACGGCGATGACTTCGCCCTCCTGCGGCTTTTCCTGGGCTGTGTCAGGCAGCACAATGCCGCTCTTGGTCACTTCCTCGCGGGACATCGGCTTGATGACAACCCGGTCGCCGAGCGGCTGCAATTTGGCCATAACGCGTCATCCTCCTACGCGACATAATCTGGGGAGCCACGGTCCGGCACCGGGCCGGCCACGGGTTTAGCACTCCACTGCACAGAGTGCTAACGCCAACCGATATGTTAGCGAAAGGCCCGGATGCGCGCAAGGAGCCGAGGCGACTTCCACGGACACGGGCTTCCGACGCGTGCGCAGGTCGGAAGGAACCGCTGGTCGGAACGCATGCGTGGCGCCCTGCGCCGTGGTGACGGCGCTAACCAGAGGTGGCGATGGGCAAGTTCGCCGACACGTCCGTGTCGAGATCGGCGCGGGCGCCGTCGCGGTATCGAAAATAGCCCGCGCTCGCGATCATGGCGGCGTTGTCGGTGCAATAGCGCAGCGACGGCAGCAATACCGGAACTGCTGAGCGCTCGGCCACCATCGCCCGCAGGCGCGAGTTGGCCGCGACACCGCCCGCGACCGCGACCTGCCGCGCGCCGAACTCCTCCGCCGCCTGGGCCGTCTTCGCGGAGAGGACATCGGCGACCGACTCCTGGAACGCCGCCGCGATGTCCGCAACGGGAATGGGCCCGTCCCCGAAGGACTGCGTCAGGCGCAGCACCGCGGTCTTGACACCGCTGAAGCTAAAGTCGTGGCTCCCCTTCAGCCAGGCCCGGGCAAGGGGATATCGAGACGGGTCTCCAAGCTCGGCAGCCGCCTGGATGGCAGGTCCGCCGGGAAACCCGAGGCCGAGGATCCGCGCGACTTTATCGAACGCCTCACCCGCGGCGTCGTCCCGCGTGTGGCCGAGTCGCGTGAGGTCGCCGTGACTCCGCATCAGAACCATATCGCTGTGGCCGCCGGAGACGACGAGGCAGAGCAGGGGAAACTCCGGCGCGGGCGGCGGTGTAGCTTCGGCCGTGGACGGCGCCAGCCAGTTCGCGTAGATGTGCCCCTCGAGGTGGTTGACGGCGACGAAGGGCAGCTCTCTGCCGAAGGCGAGGGCCTTGGCACAGTTGAACCCAATGAGCAGGGACCCGGCGAGCCCAGGCCCGCGGGTGGCGGCGATGACGTCGATGTCGCTCCAGCCGACCTCCGCCTGCTCCATCGCATCGTGGATGACCGGGAGCAATGCCTGCACGTGGGCGCGCGATGCTACTTCCGGGACGACGCCGCCGTACGGACGGTGCAACGCGATTTGGCTCGCGACCGCGTCCCCCTCGATCCACCGGCCGTCGCGCACGACGGCGGCGGCAGTCTCGTCGCAGGAGCTTTCGATTGCCAGCACGCGCGTCATCTGGAGATCCCGCTTCCCTCCGCACGAAGGGGGAGGGCGTCTTCTCGCCATTGAGGGGTGGTGGTTCGCTAGCTTAGTTGTACCAGCACCATCTGTTGCGGAGTCAAGATGCGCAGCTCCTGAGAGTCCGCGTCGACGTTCAGCGCTATGGCATTCCGCAGCATGTCGGGAGGGAAGACGTACTGCCTCACGTATGCCCCCGCGCTCGTGAACTCGACGACGCGCGACGCGGATGGCTCCAGTGCCCACACGCCGTCCAGATCCGGGTGTGCGAAGAGCGCGACGGGCGCCGTGAGGGGCTGGTCGGGGACGGTGGCATCGAACGGCAAGACGCCCCCGGATGGAGCGAGCTTGGCGATGGTGGCGTCCGGAAGCAGCACGTAGAGATTTCCGTCCGTCGCCAAGTCCAGCGCCGAGCCGAGCTGCGGCTCATCCGCGGCCGTCGCGACGACGGTGCCCGCGGCGCCGGGGAGCCGAGCCGGATAGCGCCAGACCTCGGCGCGGTCCGTGTCGAGAAAGTAGAAGTCGTCGTACGTCGCCGCGGAGGGGCCGGGGCGCTTCCATGCGGCGTTGTCCGCTGGCCACCAGCGCTGGGCGGTCGATCCCGTCGCGTCCAGGGTGACGAAGCTGCGCAGCGTATCCATGAGCACGAGCTGACCCTGGCTCTCCACGCCGCGCGCCGGCGACCATGCGGCAGTGACGAACTGTCCAAGGGGCTGCCCGGCCAGCATGTCGTTGGGTCGAAGCGCCATCTTGAGGCTCGCCGCACTCTGGTCAAAGCGGTACAGGAGCTGTCCGCCCAGGTCCAGAATGTACGTGCCCGAGTCCGTATTCCACAGACCGACCGGTCGGAATGCAGGGTCGACCTCGAAGCTGTACGTCGTGACCCGGGTGACGCGCACGATGTTGCGGATGCGGTCGAGATCATCGCGCGCCTCCTGGAGCACCGCCCGCGCGTCTTCGTCGTGCGCCGCCCGCGGTTCCAGGATCGCGATGGCGTCCGCCAACAGGGCCGAAGCGACCGTGGGGTCCGGATTCGCCTCAGCCTCTTTCACGATGCTGCGGGCGTCGGCGACGGTGTGGTCCACTCCGATTCCCGCGATGCCGGCCACGGTCCGCACCACGAAGAACGCCACCACGAGCGCGGCCAGCAGCATGGCCAGCTGCGGCAGTTGAACCCAGCGCGCGAGCATCGGCGCCGCCGATGCCACCGTGCGGATTCGTTCCAGCGCGTCGAGCACGTCCCGGGGCCGATTGCCGAACCGAAGTCGGGGCGGCGGTACAGACGTCGCCGAGCGGTGAATCGCGGGCGGAGGCGACGGTGGGGTCGGCCGCTCGGCGATGGGGCTCTCGGACTTCTGAGTCCGGCGGTCCGGCGAGCGCGTCGCGCGCATCCAGTCGATCCAGTCGCCGCCTGGGCTGATCTCGTCCTCCTCCTTCGGACACCAGATCACCAGGCCGCAGGTCTCGCCGCGTGCGGTCTTGAGCAGGGCCGCGACGCGGTCCAGATCCAGAGGGTCGTGGAGCGCCGCGGCGAGGTCCGCATCCGGGATTTCGGTGACCGAAACACCGGGGAGCAGCAGCACGGCGTCGCCCGGCTCGAGGGGGCAAAACTCGCTGGTCACGTTCGGGGTAACCGCGCGGCCAATGCCGGGTGCGTCGACGCCCGCGCGCACGGGCGATGGATCGCCCGAGCGCGCCCACACGCCGCGTGCCCGGATCGATCCGACGACTGCTGTGCCGGTGCGTGAGATGTACACCCCGTTGGGCCGCGCCGCGACCAGCACCGCCGACGCCGAGCGCCGCTGGTCGGGAAGGGTCAGCCGATTCTCCTCGACGAGATGGGCGTGGGCCACGCGGATCGCGCGCCCCAGGCTCGTGGTGATGGAGAGGCGCGGAGAGGCGCGGAACTCCGATTCGACGTCGGCGAGGAGCTCCTCCGTGTAGCCCGGGGCGCCCTGGATGCTGGCGCACGCCGCGAAAGGCTCGGACCGGCGCTCCCGGAGCCATGCGCGGACGGCACCCGAGACGATGGCAGGTGGATGGTCAGCGCCGCTGCCGTTGGCGGGCGAAACAGTGGCAATCCGAAGTGGCAGGTGGGCCACCATGGTCTCCTGAAGGCGCCCGGAGTATACACGAGCACCGGGCCCGCGGCCGCCGTGAGACCCAAGCGTGACCCGCTGGTCAGTCGCCGACCGGCTCCGCCCATGTCCACGGAGATGGGAACCACATCCGGGCGTTTCGCGGCAACCCGGCGCTCGGGTACCCCTCCGGACACGAGAGGGAGAACGGGTTCCCGTCGCAGTCGGAAAAGTAGACGCCCACCGCCTGACCGGCCATTTTGAGGGTAGGTCCGTGGTGGGGAACGCCGGCGGCGTCGAGGCGGTTGACGATCTGGTCCAGCTCCCGTGGGCCGACGAGCAGCCCAATCTGTGGGAGCGCACGGCGCTGCGCCTCGTCCAGCGGCTTCCAGCCCGCCACTTCTGCGATCTCCAGGGTCACGCCAAGCACGCGCACCCAGACTCTGCGGTCGGGCTCGTCGCGTCGCCGTAGGACAGCGCCCGGAAGCGCTCGCGTGTAGAAGCGCGCGGCGCGGTCGAGGTCCGCGGTGCGAAGCCCGATGTGGGACAGGCCCGGGGGTTCGTGCGCGTCGGTCATGCGCGCCCTGCCCCGGCTGGCGCATGTGCGAAGGCCTCGAAGTCCTCCGCCACGAGCCGAGGAGCCGGATATGCGATCGGGCTCTGCGACATACCGCCGCGCACGCACATCTCGGCGACGTAGATGCCGATCGCCTTCGGGTTCAGCACCGGCACGCCCACCTCCCGCTCCAGATCGACGGGCGACACGATGTAAGGGATGACGGCGCCCCCGAGGGGCACGATGCACTCCGCGCCCGTCTCGCGCGCCAGGGCTCGCATCTGCTCCACCGCTCGCTCGAAAATGATGGGCCTCTGAACGGCCACCTGTTCGCCGCGCGGCACGCCGCCCAGCGCCATGGAGCGGATGTCGATCACGTGGTGGAGGAGGCCGTAGCTCTGCAGGAGCCGCCGCGTGAGGAGCGCGTAGTGATCGAACGGAACGGTGATGCCGATCCGATCGGCGAGGCTCGCCGCCACATGCACGCTGGTGCGGCAGATCCCGATGACCGGGATGCGAACGGCGAACCGCGCGGCCTCGACGCCAGGGTCGAAATTGTTGCTCTGCACGACGGCGTCGTAGCCGTTCTGCTGGGCCCAAACGATCTTCTTGATCAGGGCCGGGGTCGAGACGTGGTAGTCCAGCTCGGATCGGATTCCCTGGCTGTTCATGACCTGCGAGAGCGCGGCGCCCGGGTAGTCGTCGGGGAAACAGAGGTCCACTTCGGTTCCGGGCGACGCGTAGCTGCGGAGGATCGGGATGACGCGCTCCGCGTATTCGCCATTTGTTGGGTCTTCCGGCGTCTGGTTCAGGACCATAATTCGCATGGCGCGGCACCTCCTCCACTGGGCGCACTATACGAATGCGCAAAATTGGCGTCAACGCGCGGGCGGGAGGAGGAAGCCGCCCTTCAGGGCGGGCCAGGGATGGCGAAATGTGGGTGACGGCGCGGCGGGAGGAGGGAGCCGCCCTGAAGGGCGGGCCAGGGATGGCGAAATGTGGGTAACGCCGCGGCGGGAGCGGGGAGCCGCCCTGAAGGGCGGGCCAGGGATGGCGAAATGTGGGTGACGCCGCGGCGGGAGGAGGAAGCCGCCCTGAAGGGCGGGCCAGGGATGGCGAAATGTGGTTGATCACCTTCTCAACGTATCGAAGGCGACCGGTGTTCGCCGATCCGGATTTGCTTCTCGTCTGCGCGGAAGCGATTCGCGAGGTGACAGAGCGCAATGGTTATTGCGCATTGGCGCTGGCAGTGATGCCAGATCATGTCCACATCGTGTTGAACGCAGGAACGAGTGGACACGAAAGATCAAAGGTCCTCAATAACCTGAAAGGAGTGTCGTCGCGACGGGTGTTCTTGGCGTGCCAGGATCTCAAGCTCGACTTGCGGAGCGAGCATCTGTGGGCCGATGAGTACCAGGCGGCTCAACTCACGACAGACGCGGCAGTGGATAGCGCCTGCCGGTACGTCTGCGCAAACCCCGGTAAGTTCGGCCTGCCAGAGCAACAGTATGCGTGGCTCGGCCGAATCGGATTGGCTCCCTACGTGGCAGAGACTCGCGGGCGAGACCTCGGGCATGCCTAGGGCGCCACTCGAGCCGGCTCGCGAACAAGCGAGCCGGCTAGCTTGGTCGCGCGTTCACGGCCGTCGGCCCGCCCTTCAGGGCGGCGGTTTCTGGGCCCGCCCTTCAGGGCGGCGGTTTCTGGGCCCGCCCTTCAGGGCGGCGGTTTGTGGGCCCGCCCTTCGGGGCGGCGGTTTGTGGGCCCGCCCTTCAGGGCGGCGGTTTGTGGGCCCGCCCTTCAGGGCGGCGGTTTGTGGGCCCGCCCTTCGGGGCGGCGGTTTGTGGGCCCGCCCTTCGGGGCGGCGGTTTGTGGGCCCGCCCTTCAGGGCGGCGGTTTGTGGGCCCGCCCTTCAGGGCGGCGGTTTGTGGGCCCGCCCTTCAGGGCGGCGGCGGAATTTGAACCATGAATGACCGTGCGCGAATTCTGCTGGTCGCCGCTCTTCTGGAGCTGACGATCGGGGACCCGAGAACCCGATGGCACCCGGTGGCGCTCTTTGGTCGCGGGGTCGGCGCGCTGGCCGGTCGAGCCCCGCGCTCCGGAGCCATCGCGCGCCTCGTGTATGGCGCCGCGGCAGTTATGGGGAGCGCGCTGGCGGCGGGTCTTGCGGCCGCCTTCGGGCTCCGGGCTATCGAAGCTCGATCCCGGGTCGCGGCTGTGCTGGCGGGCGGGGCGATCCTCAAGGTGTGTCTGTCGTACCGGCAGCTCGAGCGCGAGGCGCTCGTGGTGGCCGACCACGTCGAGGGCGGGCGCCTGGATGCGGCGCGGGAGTCGCTCCGGGCGCTGGTGAGCCGGGATACTAGCCGTCTCTCGGCGGCAGGCGCCTGCTCAGCCGCCATCGAATCGGTGGCGGAGAATCTCTGCGACTCGCTGGTCGCGCCGATCTACGCGTTTCTCCTGGCCGGCGTACCGGGCGCCATCGTGTATCGGGCGGTCAACACATGGGACGCCATGGTCGGCTACCATGGCGAGTACGAATTTCTGGGGAAGGCCGCTGCGAGATTGGATGACCTGGCCAACTACCTGCCTGCGCGCATGACGGCGGGCATGATCGCGGTGGCGGCGATTGCGGGTGCCGACTGGCGTGGTGCAATTGCCCGAGCCCGGTCGGAGAGCGGACGAACGGAGAGCCCCAACGCGGGCTGGCCGATGGCTGCGATGGCCGGCGCCCTTCAGCGACGACTTGCGAAGTGCGGGCACTATCGACTGGGAGCGGAATACCGCGCGTGCGAACCAGCGGACGTCCGTCGCGCGGTCCGCTTGGCGCGCCTGGTCGCCATTCTGTCCGCCGTCGTCGCGATGGCGTTCGCGCGATCAATGGGGGCGCGCACGTGACGTTTGATCGCGGCGACCCAGCGACTGCGCTGCATCAGGCGGCGCCGGCGGCGAGCCCCGGCCGCGCTGCGCTTGGTCCGAGCGGTACGGCGGTCGAGGGAAGCGCGGCGCGGCCCGAACCAGTGCCGTGGCTCGCGTCGCTGACGCCGGCCACGCACGGCGCGTACCATTCGCCCCGGGACCGCCCGGACGGCGTGCTGGACTTCAGCGCCAACGGCAACGTCATCGGGCCGCCACCTGGAACGGCGGATGCAATCGCGGGCGTCGACGTGACCCGCTATCCGGACCCGACTGCGCACGATTTGCGCGCGGCGATCGCCACGCGCGAAGGGATTCCCGCGGACTGCGTCGTGGCCGGAAACGGCTCGACTGAGCTGATCTGGGCCGTTGCCCGCGCGTATCTGGGCCCAGGCCGCACCGCGCTCGTCTGCGGCCCGACCTATGGGGAGTACGCGGTGGCATCCGCGGCAACCGGCGCGAGCGTCCAGATCGCCCCGCTGCTCTGGCCGGACGGGAGGGGCGAGGCGCGGGACCCGGCGGAGTTCGCGGCCGGTCTCGCGCGATGCGCCCACGAGTCCGACGCGCGCATGATCTGGCTCTGTCATCCCAACAACCCAACGGGGGAAGCGCTGCCCGTGCGCCGACTGGGCGAGGTGATGCGCGCGGCGCCAGAGGCGCTGATCGTCGTCGACGAAGCGTACCTCTTGCTGACCGATGGCCTGCCATCGGCGCTCACGGGGATCGAGTCAGGCCGCCTCGCCGTTCTGCGGTCGATGACCAAGGACGCGGCGCTGGCGGGAATTCGCGTGGGCGCGCTCCTCGCCGCGCCAGAGGTAGTCGAGATAGTCCGGCGCGTCGTTCCGCCATGGAGTGTTAGCAGCGTCGCCCAGGCGGCTGGATGCCACGCCGTCGCCGACGTCGCGCACCTGCGGCGCGCGCGGGCCGCGGTGGCTGCCTCGCGTGACCACCTCGTCGATGGCCTGCGCCGCCGTGGCCTCGCGCCGAGACCCTCCGTCGCGAACTTCGTCCTCGTCGAGGTGGGGAACGGACGCCTTGTTGCCGAGCGCCTGCTGGAGCGCGGGCTGGCGGTGCGCGATTGCGCGTCCTTCGGATTGCCAGCGCACGTTCGCATCGGCGTTCGTTCGATCCCCGACCAGGAGCGATTGCTGGCCGCGCTGCCGGATGCGCTCGCCCGTACCGGGGACCCCATTCACCTTCGCTCCGGACAGGCCTGATGGGACGCGCGATCATGGTCCAGGGCACGGCCTCGCACGTGGGGAAGAGCGTGCTCGTGGCAGGGCTGTGCCGTTGGTTCCAGCGCGAGGGCCTGCGGGTCGCGCCGTTCAAAGCGCAGAACATGGCTCTCAATTCATTTGTCACACCCGACGGCGGCGAGATCGGCCGGGCGCAAGCTGCCCAGGCCGAGGCCGCGCGCGTTGCCCCCGCCGTGGAGATGAATCCTATTCTTCTCAAGCCCGAGGGAAATTCGCGGTCGCAGGTGGTCGTGAAGGGCCGTGTGCTCACCAGCATGGACGCCGCCGAATACCACCGACGCGTTCCAGAACTCTGGCCGGTGGTCGAGGCGAGCCTGAACCAACTGGTGGAGACCTTCGACCTCGTGGTAATCGAGGGAGCGGGCAGTCCCGTCGAGATGAACCTCCTGGAATCGGACATCGTCAACATGCGCGTTGCCCGGGCGGTCGGGGCACCGGTGTTGCTCGTCGCCGACATCGAGCGGGGAGGCGTCTTCGCGGCGCTCGTCGGCACCATGGAGCTGCTCGAGCCCGAGCTGCGTGAGCTGATCGCGGGGTTTGTCGTCAACAAGTTCCGTGGCGACCCGGCGCTGTTCGCCGGCGGCATCACCTACCTCCAGGAGCGGCTGCGCCGCCCGGTGCTGGGCGTGGTCCCGTGGATCCCCGATCTGGCGATCGCGCAGGAGGATTCGCTCGGGCTGCCCCGATCGGGGTCCGATCCTGACGCTCCTGGCGCCCCGGGAGCGTCGGTGGACGTCGCGGTCATCCGCTTCCCCCGCATCGCCAACTTCGACGACTTGGAGCCGCTCCAGCGCCGGCCAGGGGTGCGCGTCCGGTACGTCGAACGCCTCGAGGACTTCGGCAGACCGGACCTGGCGATCCTGCCTGGGACCAAGACGACCAGGGCAGATCTCGCCTTCATGCGAGAGCGGTCACTGGACCTCGCGGTCATCGCTCACGTCCGGCGCGGCGGAGCCGTGCTCGGCATTTGCGGTGGCTACCAGATGCTGGGGCGGCGCATCGACGACCCGGACGGCGTTGAGGACGCCCCGGGCGGGGAGGACGGGCTCGGCCTGCTACCCGTCGATTCCCGTTATGCGCGGGAGAAAGAGACACGCCAGGTCCGTGGCAGCCTCGTGGCGGACCGTGGCCCGCTCGCGGCGCATCGCCGCGAGATCGCGGCCTATGAGATCCACATGGGGCGAACAGCAGGGTCTTGCGCGCCGTTTGCGCGCATCGTGACGGCTGACGGAGCGCGGTTCGACGGCGCAGTGTCCCCAGACGGGCTCGTGGTGGGAACGTACCTCCATGGGCTGTTTCACAATCCGTCCGTCGTTGCGGCTCTTGTCGACTGGTTTAGCGGACGGAAGGGGTTCGATCCGCCGGAAACCCCACCAGAGGTCGACGCGTATGACCGCCTGGCCGACACGCTGAGTGGTACCCTAGATGTGGGCCGGCTGCGCATGATCGCCGGCGTCACCGGACCTGTCGGGTCGGCGTGAACGAGGGTGGAGAGCCAATGTGCCGAGTCTGAGTGAGCAGCCAGATCTGCTACGTGCTCTCGGGAAGCTCCTGGATGACGAGCGCGCGTCGAAGGTCGAGATCACCTTTTACGAGACGTTCCTGACTGCCTCGTGGGACAAGCACCACGTCGGCCCGCAGCAGCGGAGCTTCCAGGAATGGGAGCTGCAAGCACTGCACCGCGAGGGCGTCGCCCTTCGGCGCAAGCCCACGGACCTCGCCATGGAGGGGAAGTTCGCCGAGCAGCTCCGAACCCTCGGCGAGGAGCTGAGCAAGGGTGCAGTGGAAGCCTCGAGCATCGTCGAGGAGGACGGCGGCTTCCGGGTGGCCGGCGTGTCCCAGGGGAAGTACTTTCAACGCCTTTTTCGCGAGGCGGAGCTGCGGAAGCTCAGCGACGAGCGCCGGTTCGGGAGGGGCGGCGCTCGTCGGCTGTCGTTCTCCGAGCGGCTCGAGCAGGCCGGGGGGGAATCGAAGACGCCTTCTTCATGACGCCCGGAGCCCTGTCGCGGCGGGTGAACACAACCGGCGTGGCGCTGGGAGATCCCTCCGGCTGCGCCCTCGGGATGACGTGAAGGCCGCGCCGAGCGCGGACGCGAGTGCCACGCTAACCGCGGGCGTGAAGGTCATGCCAGGCGAATAGCCAATGTCATCCGGAGCCCGGCGAAGCATCTCGCGGGCGTGCGATTTGCGACGATGCATCTTTTGACATTGCGCCCGACATTTCCTAATCTTGTTTTCGATACTTTCGAGCAGATTACCGAGTCGCTACGCGCTAAGATGGAAGTTGCACTCGCCGACATTGGGATCGGCGAGCTTCGCTGACACCCTGGAGCGTTCGAGATGCTCCGGGCCTCAACGAGGAGGAGAGGTTGACCATCGTTCGACTGGGCGCTCTTGTCTTGATCGTTGCGACCTTCGCTTCAGCGTGCGCCGGCTCTCCATCCGGGACGGGCCCGGTCGGGTCCAGCGCGCCGTCCTCCGCAGGTGGAGCGAAGCGAATCACGGCTGGAATCCTGGGCAATCCCTACACCCTGAGCTACGAGATCAACACGGCCGGGACCGGATCCGTGCGCGGCGTGGGCGAGGTGGAGAAGATCATTCATTCGGGCCTCGTCATCCGCGACGGCGATGGTCGCCTGCAGCCACAACTGGCGGAGGCCGTGCCCACCCTTGAGAATGGCAAATGGCGCATTTCACCGGATGGACGGATGGAAACGACGTGGGTCATCCGCCAGGGCGCCGTCTGGCACGACGGCACGCCCTTCACGGCCGGCGACCTCGTGTTTACGTTGACCGAGGGGCAGGACAAGGATCTGGCGCTTCCCGGCTACCCTGGCTACAAGTCGATCGACGGCATCGACGCGGCGGACGATCGCACCGTCACAGTCCGGTGGATTCAGCCCTTCATCGACGCCGACACGCTCTTCTCGTCGGAGTTCCTCATGCCCAGGCCGAAGCACCTGCTGGAGCAGGCCTATCTGAACGACAAGGCGTCGTACCTGGATCTTCCGTACTGGACCGTCGACTACGTGGGGCTCGGCCCCTTCAAGCTGCGGGAGTTCGTGCGCGATAGTCACATGGTGGTCGACGCGTTCGATCAGTACGTCCTGGGGAGGCCCAAGCTTGACACCATCGAGGTTCGCTTCATCCAGGACCCGAACGCGCTCATCGCGAACGTCCTGGCCGGCGAGGTGCAGGTCACGGTGGGACGGGGGTTCAACCTCGACCAGATCGTCCAGGTGGCGGGTCAGTGGCCTGAGGGGCGCATGGAGACCTCTTCCTCCAACTGGATCGCCCACTATCCGCAGGCGCTCACCCCGAATCCGCCAGTTCTCGGAGAGGTTGCCTTCCGCAGGGCGCTGTTGATGTCGCTGGACCGGCAAGCCATGTCGGACAGCCTACAGAACGGGCAGGCGCCCGTCGCCCACGCCTGGCTGGAGGTCGGCGACCCGAACTACGCCCAGGTGGAGCCGTTCATTGTGAAGTACCCGTTCGACCCCCGTCAGGCGGCGAGCCTCATCGAAGGCCTTGGATACGCGAAGGGCGCTGACGGCTTCTACCACGATTCGTCGGGGAAGAAGCTCACGATCGAGAGTCGGACGAACGCTGGCGACGACGTAAAGGAGAAGATCGTATTTTCGAGCGCCGACTACTGGCAGCACGTCGGCGTCGGCGTCGACACGGTCATCGTCCCGCGCCAGCAGGCGTCCGATCGCGAATATCGCGCGACGTTCCCCGGTTTGGACCTGGTCCGCCAGCCGTTCGAGCCGGAACGCATCGTCAGCTCGCAAGCGGCGCTGCCGACGAACAAATTCAGCGGAAAGAACCGCACCCGCTACATGAATGCAGAGTTGGACGGATACGTCGAGAAGTACCTGACGACGATTCCCCTGGCAGAGCGCATACAGGCGCTGGGTCAGATGATGCACCTGATGACCGACCAGGTGGTGGCGCTCGGCATTTTCTACGCGCCGGAGCCCAAGCTCATCTCGAACCGCCTGCCCAATGTGCACGCCGCCCACGCGCCCGCCGCTGACGAGACGTGGAACGTCAATCAGTGGGAGCTGCGCTAGCGGCGGCAGTCCGAGCCAGCGCGTAATTGACACCAGACGGCGAAGCCGGTACGTTCTGCCTTGGCCATCCGTGTGGGCGTAACCGGGACGGCTGAGGAGGTGCTTCCATGGCTATCCGCATCGATGTCGACTCGCACTTCTTCCCGAAGGACGTGTTCGACGACGTCGATCCGCGCTTTGGTGACCGTCGGCCGCGCGTGTGGTTCGATGCCGTGGGCCGGTCCCGGATCACGTATCCCGAGCGCGAAGCCAATATGTCGCCCCATCAGCGGGCCCTGCCGAACCTGCTGCGCTTTTCCCGGCAGCGGCCGGGCTTCTGGGATCCGGAGGTGCGGATCGAGTTCCTTGACCGAGTGGGCGTCGACATGCAGGTTCTCGTGCCGTCGAACGAGTCGTTCCATTACGACGTCGATGCGGACCTCGCGACCAGCGTCTGCCAGTCGTACAACAACGCCATCGCGCGCGTCCTCGATCGATATCCCGGTCGATTCATCGGTCTCGCGCATCTCCCCATGCAGGCGCCAACGGCCGCGGTTCGCGAGCTGGAGCGTGCCGTTCGAGAGCTGGGGATCCACGCGCCCACGCTCTTCACAAACGTCAACGGACGAAACCTCGACGAGCCGGAGTTCTGGCCGGTCTACGCGAAGGCAGAGGAGCTGGACGTGCCTATCATTCTTCACCCCAGCCGAAGCGGCAAGCTCCTCGGGCTGGAACGGCTGACCAAGTACCATCTCGACAACGCTCTCGGGTTCCTCTATGAGGGTTCGCTCGCCATCACGTCGTTCATCACGGGTGGCGTTCTGGACCTCTTCCCCACGCTCCGCATTGCCCTCATGGAGACGGGGTGCGGCTATCTGCCGTACCTGATGGACCGGTTGAATGAGGTCTACGATCAAGAGGGCGTGGACGAGCTGATCAAGCACCGGCCGCCAGAATACCTCCGGCACTTCTGGCTGGCGGCCAACGTGACAACCGAGAAAGAGACGATGGCGTACGTCGTCGAGCGGTATGGGGCTGACCGGCTGATGATGGCCATCGACTTCCCCCATGGGCTGGGAGGCGCCGGCGAAGCGTGTGTCGATGACGTGGTGGCCAACCCACGGCTCACCGATGCGCAGAAGGATCGCATCCTCGGCCTCAACGCCGCCGAGCTGTTCGGGATCGACCCCGTCACCAAGACCCAGGCGCGGGGACGGTCGGCGACGGTCGGCGCCTGAATCTCGATCGTGTTCTCGGAGGAGCTGTGCGAAGGTTCGATGTGTGTCTCGCGATCGTCGCGCTCGGTGTTCTGAGCGCGTGTGCGAGTCCCAAGAGCGAGTCGGGTAGCCAGGCCCGCACGACTGGGGAGGTCGGGAGCGTCGCTCCCGTCAAGCGTGTGGTTGCGGCCGTACAAGGGGACCCATTCACGCTGAACTACCAGATGAGCTCGGCCGGGTCGTACACGCCCCCTGGCTCAGAAGCGTTGGAAGAGCTGGTGAACACCGGCCTCGCGACCCTCGACGTGAGCGGGGGCTTTGCGCCGCGGCTTGCGGAGGAGTTGCCCACGACGCAGAACGGGCTGTGGAAAACGTTTCCCGACGGTCGCATGGAGACAACCTGGCGACTGAAAAGCAACGTAGCGTGGCACGATGGCGTGCCGTTCACCGCGGACGATCTCGTTTTCACCGTTGACGTTGTGCGCGATGAGGAGATCGGCGTCTTCCGCGACCGCGCGTGGGACAACATCGAGAGCGCGGCGGCGCCCGACGCGCGCACGATTACCGTCCGGTGGAAGCAGCCCTACATCTACGCCGATAGTATGTTCACGCCCCAGTTCGCCATCCCCCTCCCCAAGCACCTACTCGAACAGCCATTCCACGAGAACAAAGCGGGGTTCGTCGATCTTCCCTACTGGACCGACGACTTCGTCGGGTTGGGTCCCTTCAGGCTCCAGTCCTGGGAGCGGGGCGCGTATCTGACCGTGACGGCCAACAATGGGTATGTGCTGGGCCGGCCGAAGCTCGACGAGATCGAGGTCCGCTTCATCACCGATCCGGCGACGATGATCGCCAACATCCTCTCGGGCGCCGTGGACTTCAACATGGGGCGCGGTCTCAACCTCGAGGAGGCGGACGACGTGCGCGGCCGTTGGTCAGACGGCCGTCTGGAGACCGCGCCCTATACCTGGATCCAGATGTGGCCTCAATTCCTGACGCCCGACCCGCCAGTGGTCACCGACGCCACCTTCCGTCGGGCGGTGCTCTACGGTCTCGACCGGCAGCAGATGGTCGAGACCTTTATGCGCGGCCTCACGACGGTCGCCCACAGCTACCTCAATCCCGCGGAGGCCGAGTACCGGGAGATCGAGCCCCAGATCGTGAAGTACGACTTCGATCCAGCGAAGGCGATCGCCACGGTTGAAAGCCTCGGCTACCGACGCGGTCCAGACGGGATCTTCGTCGATGCAGCCAACAAGAAGCTCTCGCTGGAGATCCGCGCAAACGCGGGCGACGAGCTGCGCCGCAAGCTCCTGCTCGACATCGCCGACGAGCTGCCCAAGGTGGGCATTGCCGTGGATCCGGTCATCGTCCCGATCCAGCGAACGCGAGACCTGGAGTACTACACGAACTACCCGACGTTCCAGATCACGCAGCGCCCGAACCAGCTTCGCGCGCTGAACAACATGCACAGCAGCCAGGCCACGACGAAGGAGAACAACTATACGGGCGCCAACATCTCCCGCTACATGAACCCCGAGTTCGACGCGCTCATCGACCGCTACTACGTGACGATCCCCAAGCAGGAGCGCACCGAGATCGTTGGGCAGATCATGCACAAGATGACCGACGAGGTGCTGCTGCTGGGGCTCTTCTACACCATCGAGCCGATCCTCGTGAGCAACCGCGTGCAGAACGTCCGAGGCAGGTATCCGCGGTCGAGTCATGCCTGGAACGCGAATGAGTGGGACGTGAGATAAGCCCGGCGTTGCATGCCTGATGGGCAAGATCGCCCGGCTTCGCCCTCAGGATAGCCGGGCCTTCTACTCCCAGTGCCAGTCCTGGATGTTCCAGGTGTCACCCTGCTGCGCAGGCCAGCGCGGCCCCGGCCCCGCCAGTCCTTTTCGCACCGCGATGTTCTCAGAGTTGTAGCTCAGCCCGAGGACTCCGACGTCCTCGGTCAATATCTTGAGCGCGTCGACGACGGCTTGCCCGCGCTCTGCCGGATCGAGGGACGTTGACGCGACCGTATACAGCCGGTCGAACTCGGGATTCTTCCAGCAGCCGCGGTTGGATCCGACGAATCGCTTGTCGGCGGTGGGACACTGGTCCGACAGGGCGATCACGAAGGTGCCTGGCACGTCGATGGACATGGCGGTGGTGTTCAGCCCAGGGAAGGTGACCCGGTACTCCAGGTCCCGGATGCGTGATTGCGCCGCGACCGTTTGCGTCGCTTGCATGCCGAGCTTGACGAGGTCCGACGCCATGATACTGGCCTCGGTCTCGTTGTCGGCGCCTGCCGTCGTCCGAATGTCGACGGCAAACGATTGGCCCGTTTCGTCGGAGAGCGTATCGCCACGACGGGTCCACCCCGCCTGCTGCAGTAACGTCTGGGCTCGGTTCGGATCGTACGGATACTTCGCGATGGCGCGGTCAACGGACGGAAAGAGCGTATCGTTCGGAGAGACGGGCACGTCGGCAACGCCGGACGTCCCTTCTGTCACGGTCTCCGCAAGCGTTGCACGATCGATTCCGTACGCCATCGCCTGGCGCACGCGGCGATCGAGAAGGGCCGGCTGCTCGGTCCGGGCCGGGTCGAGCTGGAACTGTACATAGCGGAACCGCACGGGCGTAACGATCACCTGACCGGCGCCGGTGGACGCCCACTGGCTCTTCACCGTCACGCCGGCCTTCTGTCCAAGCGTGATGCCCACCGTTGCGTCCACAGTGCCGCCCATCACGTTGGCAACCACGGTGTTGCTGTCTGAGATGATGCGAAAGACGACCTCGTCGATCTTTGGACGACCCATGAAGTAATCGTCGAACGCCTGGTAGACGAGCTGCGCGCCAGGGTTCCATTCGTGAAGGACGTACGGTCCCTCTCCGACGTACGCGGTGCTCGACCAGAAGGCGTTGTTCATAAAGGCGTCAGGGTCTCCGGCCGTATAGAGGCTGCCGAGGATATGGTCCGGCAGCGGCTCGAGCTGCCCTGCGCCCAGCTCGTTCGCCCACGGGTAGGATTGCTTCCAGTAGACCGTGAACGTATGGTCGTCTTGCGCGTCGAGGTGGTCGATGAAGCGCTCAGGATCACGATCTCGCACGGGAATGGCGTTATCCGTGTAGACGCGGAACGCGAAGATGAAGTCGCTCGACGTGACTGCCACGCCGTCATGCCAACGGGCATTGTCGCGAATCTTCCACACCGTGGTCATCGTTCCGTCAGGGTTCACGGTCCACGTGCCCGCATCCCGGGAGGGGCGATCGGCGGCGAGCAATGGGCTGGTGGACCCGTGGGCGTCCTTCACCGTGAGGGGACTGTTGCTGAGAAAGTCGAATTCCGAAGCGAAGGTGTTTCCGCCCTCGAGCTTCGTTGCAAGGTTGTTCAGTTCTGCGCCGATGGCGATAGTCACCCGACTCTTGGCGGCGGTCGCTCCGCTCGTCGCCGCGGCACCTGGCCCCGAGCCTCCGGGGGCTGGCCCGGCACAGGCGAGACAAGCGAGGGTTAGGAGGATTGCGCAGGCCCGCCCGTTTCGCGGATCGGCCGGGCGCGCGAACCAGGGGTCGATCATTCCTGCTCCGTGTTCTCAAAATACTGCCACGCGCCGTGAGGGTCAATCGGGCCTTGTGCGGGGACCGACAGATCCTATACACCCCGAGCGGGAGCGTTGCGCGCCCAGAAATCTACCACGCCTTGCCACCCGTCATGGTCGCCCGCAGGTCGACGGTCTTCAGGCGAGTCGGCAACGGGGTGATGAACGCATAGCGATGCGTAACCGTGATGGTGAGGGGGGCGCCCGGGGTCCAGCTGTCGAGCGTGACAGGAGTGGCGCACGTGGCGCTCTTCCGAATGCCGGGCGACTGTGTCGTGAACCAGATGTCGCGGTCGCGATCGATGGCGAGCCGCTTGCCGTTCGGCATGATCGCCGATCTGACAATCGTGTCGCACACCTCGCGCATCCGACAGCCGGCGCAGCCCTCGCCGGACATGGCAACCTGTGCAGCAGCGAGGGCGCCCGCCTGGGCCGCCTCCTGGACGGCGATCGCGGCGTAGAGCAGGCGTCCAGCCTCCATCGTGCCGATGAGCACCACCGCGATCACGGGGAGAATGATGATCGTTTCAACCAGCGACTGCAGTGGCCGCGTGACGAAGAGACTCCGCCCGTCGATGCGATGCGCCCGTCCGGCCGCGATCCTCACGCGAATTCCCCCGAATCGGATGGTGAAACACGGCGCTACGCCCAGCGCGCCCGTGATGATCGTAGGTAGGTCGCAGGCAGGTGTGGGCCGCGCGGCGGGGTGGTTCGCTGCGGCGACGAGGGGAGGGGGCGGCGCCTACCTCCGGGGGTGAGGGAGCGCGCTCAGCGGTACTCCCAGTTCTGAACGTCCCACGTGGCGGATCCACCCGGTGCGTACGCCTGGGGACCGTGGAGCGCCGCAGTATGCGCTTCCACCACGAAGTTGTTGTACATGGGGATCACCGGCACTTCCTCGCTCACGATCCGTGCCGCCTGGACGATCGCGTCGACGCGCTCCGACCGGTCGAGGCTGCTGGTCATCCGCTCGTAGAACCGATCGTACACCGGGTTCGACCAACCGCCGCGATTGCTCCCTGCCCATTGTCGGTCCGCCGTCGCGATGTTGGGCCCAAAGAGCTTGAGGAACAGCGTCTGTTCCTCAAGCCCTGTATTGGCACTGCCGACGGCCGGGAATGTTGACCGCGCCTGGCGATCGGCCTCTTCGGTTGTGGAAAGCATGTGTGACTGGACGTCGATGCCGGCGCGCCGCCAGGAGTCGGAAACGATCGCGTGCTCCTGCTGCTCTTGGCCGCCCGCTGCCGCCTGCAGCTCGAGGGCAAAGGTGGCCCCGGTCGCCGTCACGTACGGCCCTGTGCTCGCCCGTATGAGTCCGGCGTCACGGAGCAATTGATCCGCGCGGGAGACGTCGTACGGGTACCTGGTGATCGCCCGATCGACTTCCGCGGCGTAGTCTGTCAGCGGCGGGGCCATGGCTTCCGCGGGCTGGCCCTGGCCATCCAGGAGCGCGTCGATGAGGGACTGCCGGTCAAGGGCGTGCGTGAGCGCTTGTCGCACGCGCAGGTCGAGGAGCTGCGGTGGGTTGGCGTAGGCCGGCCGCAGCTGGATCTGCAGATAGCGGAGCTTGGCCGGATCGAGCAAGATCCGGCCGCCGCTGGTTGCCGCCCAACGCTTGC
This sequence comes from Chloroflexota bacterium, assembly GCA_035652535.1. Taxonomy (NCBI): domain Bacteria; kingdom Bacillati; phylum Chloroflexota; species Chloroflexota bacterium. Next base: position 16,175 of record DASRDP010000036.1, on the reverse strand, counting down.
GCAGCAGCTCCCCCTGATCGAAGCCGAGAGCGAAGTCGATTGCCATGTCCGCGTCGCCGCTCAGGAGACTGGCGAGCGCCGTGTTGGGATCCGGCGCGAACCGAACCTGGATCCGCTGGATCTTGGGCCGCCCGAGAGCGTAGCCGTCGAAGGCGCTTCCGTCGAGGGCCGAGCCCGGATCCCACCGATCGAGGCGAAATGGCCCCAGCCCCACGTAGGCTTGCGTCCAGTATGCATTGGCGGCGAACGCCTGGCTGGACTGGCTCGCGAACGCCTGCCCGAGCAGGTGGTCCGGCAGCGGGGCCCAGTCACGCCCTTTGAGGGCGTCCGCCTGGGGGTACGTTTCGCTCCAATGAACGCGGACCGTCTGGTCGTCGAGCGCCTCGACCTCGCGCATCAGCTTCGTGGGGAGGAGATTCGCCACCCCGAAATCCGGATTGCGGGCGACCTGCCAAGAGAGAACCATGTCCCGCGCGGTGAATGACGCGCCGTCGTGCCAGACCAGGCCGGGGCGCAGCGCGTAGGTCGTGTCCATCGTCCCGTCGGCGTTGACGACCCACGAGTCGTCGCCGAGCGTGGGGGCCCGGGCGGCGAGGGCCGGATGGGCCACGCCCGCCGAATCGTCGAGGAAGAGGGCCGCGTTGAACAGGCTGATGGCGTCGGCCGCGGTCGCACCCGTGCCGGTGAACGCGCGATGCTGTGACAGCGTGTTCGGCTCGACGTGGGTCAGAAAGACCACGGTATGCGCCCGGCCCGGCGCAGGCCCAGCCGCAGCGCCATCGGAACCGACCACCGATGGACGTTGCGGGACGCTGGCGCACGCGGACACCATCAGGACCGCGCTGATGAGCGCGACGCTCGTCGTGGCCCTCCGCTCTCCTCGGCGGCCCGCCAAACCGAACCGCCGCTGCGCGCGGCGCGATTCCCCCGCGGGCGGATCGGACTGCTTCAATCGCGTGGGTGGATCTGCCCGAAGGAGACGACCCGGCTCGCGGCGTCCCGGGTACCTTCGGGCACGGCGAACCCTTTGCGTCGCGCCCGCTCTTGATTGATGGGGCTGTACTTCCCGGCCGACCCTGTGCTGATCGCGCCCTGAGCAATGAGCTTTCCGTTCCGCGCGCCAGTCAGTCCGACGAAGGTGGGGTCATCGGTCTCGGTGGGCACGTGGATGGAGACGTTCGTCGCCGGGTCGCGGAACGTGTTCATGGGGTCCTTCCCATCCGCGACCAGCTTCATTTGTTCGCGCAGGAGGCGACGGTAGAGGATGATCCCCTTATCGGACTCGCCGAGATGCTCGGTCCAGCGCGGCGTGATGGCCCCCTGGCTGGCCCAGGCGAAGTTGTCCTGGCCGCTGTTGTTGTCCGCCAGCTCCCAGACCGGCAGGCCCTCAGCGTCGACGCCAGGCAGGGGCACCTGGTACAGCGGGATCTCCTCGGGCCGCTGGTCCGGATCGCCGGGCTCGCGGCGGTGCACGTTGTACCACCAATACAACGTGTGGGTATCGTCCATCGGAATACGGATCTGCTGTTGCTGGAGCATGAAGGGGAAAACGACGCAGTGGCCGATTCGCCACAGCGCGTCATTTTCGTCCGTTCCCTCCAGCACGCGGCGCTTCACGATGCCGTGCTCGAAGATGTCGAACCCGATCTTCTTATGGCGCCGCACGTCGGCGTGCGACCGCCAGAACGATCGCGCTGTAGGATCTTCCGCGTTCAGGCGTTCCAACACGTAGTTCGTGAAGTATCGGTGGAGCCACTCCGTATGCACGGGGTCGAGACTGTTCTCCATGATCTGGAGCCAGTTGCAGGGCAGCACCGCCCAGCCGATGTCCCGCACGCCATCCTGCACGAACGACTCCCATCGGGGAACCAGCGGGCGCGGCTCCGGTCCCAGCCAGGCCCAGAGCATTCCGCCCAGCTCCTCGACGGGATAGGTCTGGACCTCGATCCGGTCCTTGAAGGTGCTGTCCGGCGATTCGGCCGGCTGCTCGAGGCAGCGACCCTCGTTGTCGAAGAGCCACCCATGATAGGGACAGCGCAGCCCCTCCGCCTCGGGAATTCCCCACAGGAGGTTCACGTTCCGGTGCGGGCAGAATTCCTGGATCAATCCGTAGCGACCGCTTCGATCGCGAAAGGCGACCAGGTGCTCCCCCAGCAGCGTGACGGCGCGCGTGGGGTGATCGTGGAGCTGCTTGACCGTGGCGAATGGCAGCCAGTAGCGGCGAAGCAGCTCGCCCATCGGCGTGCCGCGGCCCACCTCGGTGAATCGCTTGTTCTGTTCCTTCGTCAGCATGACTCGTCCTTCCGATGCAAAGCTCACGCCTCAGTTCGCCGCCATCATACCTTGCGTCGATGCCGCGCATCATGCGTAGAATGCCGGCAATCGGCAGGAAGGAGTTAGCGCCATGGGCGAGATTCTCGGGATTGGATGCAGCCATGGGCCGGGGATCGTCGGGCCCCCGGAAGTGCTCACCGACATCTATCTGAAGCTGAATCTCAAGAGCGAGCTCACGCCCGCTCACATGAAGGATCCGGCGAATTGGCCCGCCAAGATGCGCGAAGAGTGGGCGGATGACGAGGGGATGGCATTCGCCCGGGCGTATCAGGCCAAGCTCCAGCCCGCGTACCGGAAGGCGCGAGAGGCGATCGACGCTTTCCGCCCCGATTTCGTCGTCATGTTCGGGGACGATCAGTACGAGGTGTTTCGCGAGGACGTGCTCCCTCCATTCGCGGTCTTTGCCATCGATCGCGTTGAGTGCGGGGGGGCGCGGGGAGGCGCGCCGATCACCCTGCTGGGCCACCGGGATGCGGGGAATCACATCACCCGCGAGCTGATCCGCCAGGGGTTCGACGTCGCCTGCTCGTGGAAGCTGAGCAATCGCCAGGACTATGGACACGCGTTCACGACGACGGTGCAGTACCTCGATATGGACAAGCGTGGGTTCCCTCACCCGCTCGTGCCCATCTCGATCAACTGTTATGGAGCCGATATGCGCATCCCGGGATACGGGGCGGAGCCAGTGCGCGGACGGCTCATCGAGGACAAGAAGGAGCCGCCGCCACCGGCGCCGATGGCCTGGCGGTGCTACGATCTCGGCAAGGCGGTGGGGCGCATCATCCAGGACAGCCCGTGGCGGGCGGTGATCATCGGCACGTCGAGTTGGTCCCACGCCTCGCTAACCGGCAAGAATCACTTCCTCTGGCCGGACGTCGAGGCCGACCACCGCCGCCTCGACGAGCTCACGTCCGGCCGGTTCTGGAAGTGGCGCGACCTCACTCCCGAGGAGATCCGCGATGCCGGCCAGCATGAAATTCTCAACTGGGTCTGCCTCGCGGGGGCGATGGAGGGGCGAAGTGCCGATGTGCTGGCGTTTGCCGAGTGCTACATCTTCAATTCGGAGAAATGTGTCGCCATTTTCAATCCGTGACGCGCGCGGCGCGGGGACACGCTGCGTCGGATGAGCGCAGGGGACGCTGAGATGGACGCACGCACGTTCGTGGCGGGTCAGCTCGCCGTGGTTCGCGCCTTCTGCAACGAGCTGGACGCCAAGCTGCCCAGCTACAGCTACGTGCCTCTTACAGGCGACGAGCAGCGCGTGCTGGTCATGCAGAGTCGCCTCTTCAACGAGCTTCGCGCCGCGGAGGTGTTCGGAGCATGGCTGGGCACGACACCGGAGCTCGACGTGAAGTACCTGCTCGGCGAGGCGTGCCACGAGGAGCTTGGCCATGCTCGGCTGCTCATCGACCGGATCAAAGCGAAGGGGACCAACCCCTTCACGTACGGGCCGCCGCCTGAGCAGGTCGCCTTGTTCCACACGATGCGGAACCTGGAGACCACGGTCGAGCGCCTCGCCGCCTTCCAGCTCGCCGGTGAGGCAGTCGCCACGCACCTCATCAAGCGGGCAATCGAGAGCGACGCGGTACCCGAGTGGATCAAGCAGCCGTATCGTCACATCGTCGAGGACGAGGACGAGCACGGCTCAGCGCCCGCGGCGCTGCTCGTGCGGTACGCCACGACCGCGGAGGCCCAGCGCCTGGTGCGGCGGGGCGTAGTCATCGGCCTGACCCTCCGCAAGCGCTACTTCGACGCGCTCGACGCGATGGTGTTCGAAGGCGTGCGCTGGTAGCCGCTCGCCGCCAGGACCTCCGGCGCCCGCGACGCTACAACGCAGGGAACGGCAGGATCGACCGGTATTTCTCCACGACCTGCTCGCGTAGCTCGCGCGGGCTTCGGCTCACCTTCGGGAACGCGTCGCGCAGGTGGAACGGCCGCGTCGCATAGTAGATCGCGATGCTGTTGGTGTGGTCGCCAGAGGCACGCTTCTCCGGATTGGAAGAGACGAGCGGATCTAACGGCGTGCTCCAGCACCCGTCGACGATCTCGATGTCCCGGACCGGGTCGCATCGCGTCGTCATGGCCCACAGCACCTCCTTCAGGTTGTGTGGATCGATGTCCTCGTCGACGACGACGACCCACCGACCGTTGCGCATCCCCGACGTCATCGCGAGGGCAGCCTGTTTGGCATGACCGGCGTAGCGCTGCTTGATGGAAACGACGTCGATGTAGGGCATGGGGCTGCCGACGGCCACCACGTCCTGAATGCCCGCGGCCTCCAAGCGGTCCTTCGCTCGACCGTAGTTCAGGCCGAACTTCTGGGCGCCCGGCCACAGTGGCGCGGAGTTGTTGATGACCGGGTGCGTTCGGTGATAGATCGCCTTGATGCGAATCACGGGCTGGGGCTCACCGGTTCCGAGCGAGCCGCCGGAGTAGTAGCCGGGCCATTCGCCGAAGGGACCCTCGTTGCGAGACTCGACCGAGGGGGGCGGCACCTCTCCCTCGATCGCGATCTCCGCGTGGGCGGGGATGGGAAGGCCGGTGATCGGGCCCTTCACAACCTCCAGTGGGCGCCCGCGCAGCCCGCCCACGTGGTCCAGCTCGGACCGCCCCCAGGGGAGCGGACGCGAAGAGACCATGAAAGTCAGCAGGTCGCCACCGAAGATAGCGACGATGGGGCAGGCCTCGCCACGATCCCAGTACCGCTGGCAGATCTGGCGCCCGTGCTGTCCAGGGCTCATCCAGAGGCCGAGGAGGTCCTTCTCGTGAGCCTCGATGCGATAGGTGCCAGCATTGACGAACTCGCTGTCCGGATCCTTGTTGATCACGGTGTCGCCCGTACCGATGTAGCGCCCGCCGTCGGACGCGTGGTAGCGCGGCACCGGGAATTTAAAGATGTCGACCGCGTCGCCAGTGAGGATGTTCTCCATCACGGGCCCGGTGGGAACGAAGACTGGCGGAATCGGCTTCACGTTCTTCATTTTCTCGGCGGCCATCTCGCGGAGCTGCCCGATGCCCTTGCCGTCGATGTCGAGGCCCATGGCGAGGGCGGCGCGCTTCGCGGACGCCATCGGCAGGCTCACGACCCGATAGCCGGGCGGGTACCCCTTGATCCGATCGAAAAGGAGGAGCGGCGGCTCAGGAATCAGCTCGGCCACCGCTTCCGTTAGCGCTCCGATCTCCTCATTCCAGTCTGCGTCTTCGATGACGCGCCACTCGTCCACTTCCATCGCCGCGTCGATGTATGTCTGGAGGTCGTCGAAGATCATCCCTGGCATGCCGCACTCCTTGAAGGATTCGCTGGCCAATCATAGCGACTCTCGTCCGCCGACACGAGGGCTACCACCAGCGGCGTCGTCGAACGGTCGCAGCGCCGGAAGCCAGCGCCTCGCAAAGCCGGGTGGCCTTGCCGTAATAGTTGCCGGCCCTCGGCACCAGCGTATCGTGGCGGATTTCCATCGTGCCCACCCGGACGATTCCGTCGGGGCCCAGCGGCCCACCGGGCACCACGGCGCTTGCGCTGCCCGAGCGCGCCAGCATGCGAAGCGTCGGGGCGGGGACGATCGCGACGCCACTCACCTCCCACGGCGCTGTCGGGCGCACATCAGTGAGCGAGAGAGACCGCAGCAAAACGTAAACGTCCTGCACCTCCCGTTCGATGATTCCGTTGTCGAATGCCACCTCCTCGCGCCGCCAGCCGACGTGGATCAGGTCACTCGCAGCGGCGTCCAGGCCGAGCTCCTCGCGGACCTCGCGCAGGCCCCCCTCGATCCCCTCCCCCGCGCTGTAGTGCCCAGCGACACTGACGTCCCACAGGCTCGGCCAGGTCTCCTTGTTCGCGGCGCGGCGCTGGAGAACGATCCCCGGAACCGGGGGTCCGGTTGCAACCACCCAGCAGTGAAAGGACCGATGCCAATCGCCGTCGCGGTGGACGTCGCGTCGGACCTTGGTCTGCCCCAATCGCCGCCCATCTCGATCGCAGAGGTCGAATAGCTCGTCGTGGTCCATCCGTCTCCAACCTCGCGGGTTTTTGCGTCGTGAGATCGCTATACTTCCCCAGCCGTTGCCCGAAATCGCACATGTGGAGAGCCTGATGTCCGAGCTCCGATCCTGCGTGCTCGCGATCCTCCTCATAGCCGCGGTCGGCATTCAGGCTGCGGGCGCGCCCGCGGCGTTCGCCCAGTCTCAGCGGACGGCGACCAGCGTTGCCACGCCCGCCGCCGTGCCCACGACGAAGCCGTCCACCTCGGGCGCCGCCACGGCGACTCCGCGCGGAACGAGCGTGCCCGCCACGGCGACGCCCACCGCGGTGACCGCCGCGACGCCAACGGCTATTTCGGCGCCAACGACCGCAGCGCTCCCCGACGCGCGCGCGCTCCTCGACGCGAGCAATGCCGCGATGAACGGCGTGACCAGCATGCGAATGCGCGGGGCCATGGATTTCCAGATGGACGCAACGGACATGTCCTTTTCGATGAACATGCCCATCACCGCCGAGTTCGTCGCTCCGGATCGCATGCACATGACCATCAGCTCGGGCGCGCTCGGATTCTCGGGCGAGATTCTCATGGTGGGGTCCCAGCTCTGGACGCGCTCCGGCGATGGATCATGGGAAACCATGAGCTCTTCTGACTTGAGCGCGCCGGTCAACCCGACAATGATGGCGCGCCCCGGCAACACGGACCTCTCACGCTTCTTGATCAACCCGACGGTATCTGATGAGGGCGCCTCCTATCGGGTTTCGACTGACGTCGACATGGCGCAGGCGATTGCCGAGGGTTCGTCCGCCGCGTCCATGATGGGCACAGACATGACGGGCATGGACATGTTCGATCTCAGCAGCATGACCGTGCATCTCAATTTGAGCGTCAATAAGGCCACGCAGTATGTGGATTCCATGGAAATGACGATGACGATGGTCATGCCGGACACGGAGATGTCTGCAGGTTCCGCCGGTTCGATGACCATCCATCTCAACTTCACCGTCACGGACTTCAACAATCCCGCGATACGGGTGGAGCCGCCGACCCTGTAGGGCTGCGGCCGAGCGCGACTCGGACGAATACCAGAGCGCGCGCTCGTCGGCGCAACGATTAATGGCCGAGCGCTTCCTGAATCGCGCGCACCGTGTTCCGCAGGTGGCCGTTGTGCTGCAGGCCGTTGGCGATCTTTTCGCAGCTGTGGAGCACGGTCGAGTGGTCCCGCCCGCCGAACAGCGCGCCGATCTCCGACAGGGAGAGCTCGGTCGCCTCCCGCAACAGGTACATGGCGATCTGGCGGGGCAGGAGGACGCGTCGATCGCGTTGTTTCCCTTCCACGTCGCTCCGCGCCACGCCCATCGCGGAGCAGACGGCATCAATCACCGCGGCAGGCGCGATGGCGCGCTTCCCGGCGGGTGCGATGACGTCTTCCAGCGCCGCCGCGGCGAGTTCCAGCGTAACGGGCGTCGACGCCAGTTCCGCATAGGCTAGGACGCGATTGAGGGCTCCCTCCAGCTCGCGGATGTTGCTCGGCACCTTGGCGGCGATGAAGTCCAGCACCTCGGGCGGGGCCACGGGCCTGCCGGACCGCCCCGTCTCGGCGGTCTTCGCGCGGAGGATGGCGATCCGAGTCTCCAGATCGGGCTGCTGGATGTCCGCCATCAGTCCCCACACGAAGCGCGAGCGAAGGCGGTCCTCCAGCGTCGTAATCGCTTTCGGGTGCCGGTCGCTGGTGATCACGATCTGACCACTCGCCTCGTACACGGCGTTGAAGGTGTGGAAGAACTCTTCCTGCGTGCCCTCTTTCCCGGCGATGAACTGGATGTCGTCGATGAGGAGGATGTGGGGCTGGCGATACTTGGACCGAAACTCCTCCATTCGGCCCCGACTGATGGATTCGATGAACTGGTTCGTGAACGTCTCCGACGACACGTACACCACCTGCAGCCCGCGGTCGATCGCCGCGTGGCCGATCGCGTGCAGCAGGTGTGTCTTCCCCAGGCCGACGCCGCCGTAAATGAAGAGCGGATTGTGGACCTGGCCCGGTCGCTCCGCCACGGCAATGCACGCCGCGTGGGCCAGGCGGTTGTTCGTGCCCACGACGAAGGTCTCAAACACGTACCGTGGCGAGATGGCTGCCTGCAAATCGTCCCGTGCTCGCGAGCGGCGCGCGCGCAGGCTCGCGCGGCGCGGTGGGGGGGAGAGCTGCAGCGGCTCGGCGGTCGCCTTGTCCTCACCGCGGCCGATCACGAACTCTACGCCGACTGGCTGGCCGATGAGCGTCTGCAGCGTCCGGCTCACGAGCCCGTTGCATTTCGTGGATAGCCACTCGAGGTTGAACGGGTTCTCGACTCCCACGACGCACTTCGAGCCGTCGAAGGAGAGCAAGTCCGTATCGCGGAACCAGGTCCGGAAGTCTTCGGGGCGCATCTGGATCTGCAGCTCGCCGAGCGCGCTCTGCCAGATCCGATGGGTGTCGATGGCCATCGCCCGTCCTGGATGGTGAAGTCACGAAACCCAGGGTACGAATAGTGGAAAGCTCGGGGATCGGGATCGTGATCAGCATGTTAACAAACGCCACCGAGCGCGCCGGACGAATACCGGGCCCCTTGATGTCTAGCTGGCATGACGGTTTTGGTTGGGTTGTTTCGCGTAGTCCGCGCTATACCCGAGGGTCGAGGGCATCCCGCAGCCCGTCGGCAAGCAGCACCACGCAGAGGACGGTGACGAAGATCATGGCGCCGGGCGGATAGACGAGCCACGGGGCCTTGTGGAACATATCGATGGACCCGCTCAGCATGTTGCCCCAGCTCGAGAGGGGAACTTGGACCCCAAACCCAAGGTAGCTGAGAGCCGACTCGCCCAGAATCGCGCCGGCGACGTCGAACCCGGCCACTACCATGATGATGTTGGCCACGTTCGGCAGGATGTGGCGGACCATCACCCGCACGCTGCTGGCCCCCAGTGACTGCGCGGCAACCACGTAGTCGAGGTTTCGGACCGACTGCGCGACCCCGCGCACCTGCCGCGCCGTGCCAGGCCAGAAGAAGAAGCCGAAGATGATGGCCAGCGCCACGACGCCGGGGCGGAACATGACGGAGAGAATGATGAGGACAAAGAGCCCGGGGATGTTGAAGACGAACTGAATGACGGCGTTGATGACGTCGTCGACCCATCCGCCCCAATAGCCCGCAGCCAGCCCAGCGGCCGTGCCGACGACGATGGAGATGAACGCGACCATGAAGCCGATGGAGAGGGAAACACGACCGGCGTACAGCAGTCGCGTGAGGACGTCACGGCCGAGGTCGTCGGTCCCGAGCAGGAACCGCGAATCCGGCGGCTGCAAGATGGCGACCCGCTGGTCCGGCAGGCGCATGATGGTCTCCGGTGTGGTGTGAAGGACCTGGTCCGCGAACACCGGCCCGAGCAGGGTGATGAGGACGATGAGGCTGAGACCGCAGGCCGCCGCCACGCTGACCGGGTCATGCCGGAACTTCTCCCATGCGCGCCGATACAGCCCCTTGGACGGAACGATCTCCTCGACCTGGGCGTCCTTCGGCGGGCGTGCCTCGCGGTCGCGCGCGCCATCGCGGCCGGTCGTGCGCGAGAACTGCGGCTGGCCCGTGACCTGCGTCATCGCGTGTACCGAATGCGCGGGTCGACGAATCCATACAGCAGGTCGGCACAGAGCATGCCGATCAGGGTCGCCAGCGTCAGGACCGTGATGATGCACAGCAGGAGCGGGTAATCGCGCGTGGAGGCCGCCTCCAGATAGAGGCGGCCCATCCCCGGCCAGTTGAAGATCCCCTCGGTGATGGCGGCGCCCGAGAGCAGCGAGGGGAGAAATCCGCCCAGCAGCGTGACGACCGGGAGCAGCGAGTTGCGCAGGATGTGGCGCCCGGTGACGATGTATTCGGGCAGTCCCTTCGCGCGCGCGACGCGCACGTAGTCCTGCCCCAGGACCTCCAGCACCTGGCTGCGCACGTACCGGGTGAAGGCCACCATCCCACCCATTCCCAGAATCATGGACGGAAAGATGATGTGGGTGAACCAGTCGACGGGACCGTCTCGCCCCTGGCCCTGGGGAAACCAGCCGATGGTCGCGCTCAGGACGACGATGATGACCAGCGCCATCCACCAGGTGGGCACGGCGTCCCACAGGACGGTGAAGATCCGAATGATGACGTCTGGTGGGCGCCCTCGGTGAAACGCCGCCACGATCCCAAGGGGGATGCCGAGCACCGCGAAGCAATAGGCGAGGAGCCCGAGCTGAACCGTCGGCCACACTCGATCCTTCATCACGTCCAGAGGCGGACGCAGGTAGAAGTACGAGCGCCCGAAGTCCAGGGTCACGGCGCTCGTGAGCCACTTCGCGTACGCAAGGGGCATCGGGTCGTCCAGGCCGAACCGCGCGCGCATCCGCGCGATGTCCTCCTGCGTGATCTTGGGGTTCTCGAGGAATGCGGCCTCCGGCCCGCCGGGCGTGAGCCGCGTCAGCGCGAAGGTGAACGTCATCAGCAGCCAGAGCAGCAGCGCTGACTGAATGAGCCGCCGGATGAGGAATTGGTGCATCAGAAGGTGAGAGCTACTGCGCCAGCGACCACGAGAGGACCTGCATGTTGTTCGCCGTCAGGATGTCGCCGCCCTTGGATGGCGATACGCCCTGGACCTTCTTGTCGAAAGCGGTGAAGTTCTTCAGGGTGACGGTCGGGAACATGGGAAGGTCGTCCATGACGGTCTTCTGGACCTCGTCGTAGATCGACTTCCGTCGTCCCTCGTCCTGCTCCACGGCACCCTGGTCCATGAGCTGGTCGACGCGGGGATTCGAATAGCCCGTGGCATTCTGCGTCCCGTCGCTCTTGATCTGGCTGCGGATCCCGTCGGGGTCCAGCCCGGCGGTCCAGCTTCCCATCGTGATGTCGAAGTCTTTCTGACGCTGGGCGCGGTCGACGAACGTGTTGAATTCGAGTCCCGTCACCGTGGCGTCGATCCCGAGCTGCTTCCATTGCTGCTGCAGGTACGCGGCCATCTTCTGCCGCGGCTGGCTCGTGGTCGGGAACAGGATCTCCACCTTGACCGGCTGTCCGCTCCGGTCCTTCAGCACCGTACCGTCGAGGGTGTAGCCCGCGTCCTTCAGCAGGCTCTTCGCCTTGTTCATGTCGTAGTCGTAGTGCTCGACGTTGTGGTTCACCCACTTCGTGTTGCCCTCAGTGTAGAGGCCGTACTGGGGAACCGCGAGATTGTCCTCGAACTGGATGAGGTCCGCGCGATTGATGGCGCGGACGAGCGCCTCCCGAACGCGCTTGTCGGCGAGCAGCGGACGCCGCAGGTTGAACTCGATGCTTCGATAGCTCCCAGAGGCGCCAGACCAGTCGATAACATTGAGGGTGCTGATCTGCTTCGCCTCGGTGAACTGCGAGGGCGGGAATTGCTCGACCCACTCCGCCTGCTGGGTCTTCGCCAGCTCCAGCGCCGTCTGGGGCGAAGCGGCGATGAAGTCGATTTCGTCGAGCTGGGGCGCCTTGCCCCAGTAGTTGGGGTTCCGCACGAAGGTGGTGCGCTCGGCGCTGATCTCCTTGGGTATGAACGGGCCGCTAACCACCGTCGGCTTCAAGATCTCCGGGTTGCCGTTGGGGTCCAGCCACGGTTTCCCTTCCCAGACGTGCTTGGGAACGGGCCCGATGCCGGCCGCGATCCCCATGGCGAGGAACCGTGCAAGGGGTTCCTTCAGGGTCACGACGATCGTTTTCGGGTCCGGCGTCGTAAAGGACGCGATGCGCTCCAGGTCGTCGAGGCCGACGAAGTCGTTTTCGGGCTTGCTTGCGTTGTCCCACGCGAACTGGAAGTCCGCGGACGTGATGGGCTGACCATCGCTCCACTTGATGTCGTCGCGGAGGGTAAAGGTGAAGGTGCGTCCATCGGGTGAGATGACGGGCATGTCCTTGGCAAGGCAATAGTCCGGATTGACCCAGTAGTCGAGGGTGTCGTAGTTCAGGTCGATGAGTCCGGATTCCATCAGGGTGAGGGCGTCCGCCAGCGGCGTCGTGTTGTACTGGGGCTCGGGATAGGGATGCAGCACCTTCGGCGCCCCGCCGAGCGTCGCCACCCGCAGCACCCCGCCCTTACGCGAGGCCCCGCCCGGGTTCTGCGTCGGCGACGCGGCTGACGTGCAGGACGCCAGCAGCAGCAAGAGGCTCGCGAGCCAATACAGACTGCGAAATTTCGGCATTCTTATCCACCATGCGAATCAGGGTTGGCGAGCGGCGACGGAAAGGCGCCCAAGAAGCGGGCCCATGTTACCAGAGTGATACGCGTGCCCGCCGGAAGTGTCAAGCTGCGGCTCTTTTAACCGGCGTCGGGCGCCGGCCGCCGCTCGTCGCCACGGGAATCGCACGAAATCGCGCTTCGTGATACGATGGGAACCCAAACTGCCCGAGTTTCACGCGAAAATCAACAGATTCGCCAGCCACTTGATCCTGGCCACGGGAGGAGAGCGATGCTGACCGAGCAGGAGAATGAGCGCATGACGCGAGTAGGGCCCGGAACGCCCATGGGCACCCTGCTCCGGCGCTACTGGCACCCCATCGCCGCGAGCGCACAGCTCAAGGAACACGGGACCCGTCCCGTTCGTCTGCTCGGCGAGGATCTCGTGCTCTATCGCGACCGCCAGGGGAAGCTCGGTCTCGTCGGCGACCGCTGCCCCCACCGCCGCGCTGGCATGGTGTTCGGCATCCCCGAGCAGGACGGCCTCCGCTGCGCGTATCACGGCTGGCTCTTCGACGCGACGGGTCGCTGCCTCGATCAGCCATACGAGCAGACCGAGGACCCGGGCAGCACGTTCAGGGACCGCGTGACCATCACCGCCTACCCCGTGCAGGAAAAGGCGGGCATGATCTTCGCGTACCTGGGGCCGCAGCCGGCGCCGTTGATCCCGAACTGGGACCTCTTCGTGTGGGACAACGTGATGCGCGACATCGGGACGGCGATCATTCCCTGCAACTGGCTCCAGATCATGGAGAACTCCCTGGACCCGGTCCACGTGGAGTGGCTGCACACGTACTTCTCGAATTACGTCCTGCAGCGCCTCGGCCGCCCGGACCTCAAGCGCTACGACGCCAATCTGGGCAAGACGCCCTGGAAGCACACCAAGATCGGCTTCGACGTTTTCGAGTACGGCATCATCAAGCGGCGGCTCCTCGAGGGGATGACGGAGGACGACGACGGCTGGTCCGTGGGGCACCCCGTCGTCTTCCCAAACATCCTGCGGACCGGCAATGCCTTCCAGATCCGTGTCCCCATCGACGACACCCACACGCTGTACTGGTGGTACTCGGCCCATCCGCCGCGGCCGGGCCTCGAGATTCGCCCGCAGGAGACGATCCCGCTCTACGACGTCCCGGTGCCCGGCCTCGACGAGCACGGCCAGCCGGAGTGGCAGTATCTGGACAACAACAGCGGCCAGGACATGGCGATGTGGTACACGCAGGGCGACATTGCCGATCGTCGCGAGGAGCACCTGGGGCTGTCGGACAAGGGCGTCGCGATGTACCGCAAGCTGCTCGAGCTGAACCTCCTGAAGGTGGAGAAGGGCGAGGACCCGATGAACATCTTCCGGGACCCCGCCACCAACGTCTGTCACGAGCTGCACACCGAGCAGGTGCTCTTCAACCGCGGCGACCCCAACCAGATCAGCCGCGCGGGGCAGGCGAGCAAGTACAGCCCGGTGCTCAAGGAAGCGGCCATTCGGCTGCAGGGCGAGAAGGCCGTCCTGGAGCCGGTGCACTAGTCTGGTAGGGCTAGTCTGGTAGGGCTGGGGCTTGTCCCCAGCCGACCCGACGCAATGCTCGACGTCGCGGCGGGGGATAAACCCCCGCCCTACCGGGTTCCACACTCTTCCCCCGCAAGGGGGGAAGGAGCGGTCAATCCCCTCTCCCCCGCGGTCGGGGGAGAGGGGGAGGGTGAGGGGGACACCCCCCATCCCCGCCTTCCCCCGCAAGGGGCGAAGGAGCGGTCAATCCCCTCTCCCCCGCGGTCGGGGGAGAGGGTGAGGGTGAGGGGGACCCCCCCATCCCCGCCTTCCCCCGCAAGGGGGGAAGGAGCGGTCGTCAGTCGTACCCCCACTCGTAGTTGGGAATCGTGTACGCCTCCGGCGGCATCCCCGTGCTGAGCCCCCGCTGCGCCAGCTCCGCCTCGAATTTCTCCCGAACCCACGGCTCCTCGGCCGTGTAGTCGATCTGGTCGCGGGCTCGATCCTGCACGCTCTCGGCATGGCCCGAGAACTGGCGCAGCGGATGAAAGGCGAGGTAGCGCGCCGGCTCGCCGCCCAGGTTGAAGTGCTGGTGGAACCAGCGGTTCGGCGGGACGAAGAGGCTCGCCTCGTGCCACGGGACCACGATCTTCTCCTTCCCCTCTTCCCACAGGATCGAGAAGCCCTCGCCGCGCGGGATCACGATGACGCGCCCGGGTCCGTGTCGGTGCGCGCGCTTGTAGGTTCGGGCGGGGAACACCGACATGTGGCAGGACAGCTCTGAGCCGGGGAACCCGACGAAGACCGTTGTGCCGCCCGCGCCCCGGCCCCGAAATGGCACCAGCTTGTCCCAGGCGCCCATGTCCGGGAAGAAGTTGCCGTACCAGAACGAGCCCGGCGCCGGCATCCCCTGGATCTCTCCGGTGATCCCGCGCGCCTCGGCGTAGAGCTGGTCCTCGACGGACTCTCCCACCCCGACCGGGTTGTTGAAGAAGATGGACGGATCCTGGACGGCCGACATGGCGACGGGAAGGTAGTTGTAGTGGAGCAGGCGCACGGGGCGGTCGCCCTGCGCGTTGGAGAGCTGGTGGGTGAAGTTGTGCGGTACGACGAACATGCTCCGCGTCTGCCACTCGAAGGTGGTCTTCGCCGCCCCCTCGGAGGGCCAGACGGTGGTGAGACCGCGCCCCTCGACGACGTAGATCAGCTCGTCGACCGCCAGCTTCAGCGGCGGCAGCGTGGCCCCAGGGCGGATCTCGCTGATCCGCGCCTCGCTCACGCCCTCCTGCCCCATGAGCTGAATGAAGGCGGCGTCGCACTCCCGCTCGTCCCAGCGACCGAGCGGCGCAGTGCGCAGGTCTCCGATGTAGTAGCCCCGGTGAATGGGCAGCCCCTGGGCTTCCATCCACCGGTCGTAGGTGAACCCGCCGTTCTGGTACGCGGGCGTGCGGCTCAAGAGGTCTGGTCGCGGTTTATCCGGCGCAGCGGCCATGCATCTCTCCTTCCATCCAATGGCAGCTTTAGTATCGTCGAGGCGCCAGCCGGCGCGAAAGGGCGTTAGGCGTCGAACCGCCAGCGCGTCGCCGTCGTCGGAAAGGTGCGCTCGAACCACGCAAACGCCCGCCGCGGCCGCGCCACGTAGACGGCGAAGCTCTCGTCGGTGAAGTCCACGCGGACGCCGTATTTGCGCTCGTACGGATCGACGAGGCCTTCCAGGAGGGCCACATCTCGCACGCGCTCCGCCGTCCCCTCGATGATGACGACGTCATCCCCACTCTCCAGGTGGACCACGACCTCCGGCCTCGCCGCCAGATTCCGTCCCTTGCGCGAAGCCGGGTCTGTGGAGAAGTAGAGCGCGCCGTCCGACCACAGCCCCCAGACGGGCGCGGCGTGCGGACGACCGGCCGCGTCGGCGGTGCACACCCAGTAGTTCCGCGCAGCGGCGAGACGCTCCCCCGCGTCATCCCAGCTCAGCATGTCGGCCCGATGTGTTCGGTCGACACCGTAGCCCTCTGGAAACTGTGGACGGTCAGCGGCTGGGTGGTCTTGCGACATGGTTGCTCCAGTTGTTGAGATTGTGTTCGGGTGCGTCGGCACAGCCCTCTCCCACCGCG
>DASRDP010000035.1 GCA_035652535.1 Chloroflexota bacterium | reverse complement strand
GGACGAGATTCCCATTGCCCCATCGCTGGCCGGCCTCCTGGACCTGACGAAGGCCGGCGTCGCCGTCGACTTCACGACCGCCGAGGGCGCGCGCGAGAATGCCCGCGCCGCCCTGGAGCGCGGCATCCCGATCGTCATCGGCACCACGGGCCTGTCCCGCGACGACCTCCAGCAGATCGACGCGGCCGCACGGACGTCAGGCGTGGCTGCCCTGGTGGCGCCTAACTTCGCCCTCGGCGCGAACCTTCTGATGCAGTTCGCCAAGCTCGCCAGCAAGTTCTTCGACTCCGCGGAGATCATCGAGACCCACCACGACGGCAAGATCGACTCGCCCTCAGGTACGGCGATCATGGTGGCGGAGGCGATGCGCTCGGCCCGGGGCCGGCCCTTCGACGCCGACCACGTATCGAGGCACACCGTTGAGGGAACGCGCGGCGGCGTGGCGGGCGACGTCCACATTCACAGCATGCGGCTGCCCGGCTTCGTCGCATCCCACCAGGTGGTTTTCGGCGGCCCCGGCCAATCCCTTACTATTCGGCATGACTCGATCGGCCGCGATTCGTTCGTTCCTGGCGTGATCTTCGCGCTGAAGCACATCCAGGGCAGGGTCGGCCTCGTCTACGGCCTCGACCAGCTCATGGACCTGAGCTAATGGATGCAAGACCCATGGGGCAATCAGGAATGGGACACTGGCGCCGGTGGGGCGGCCTCCTGCTCCTCTCCTCCCGCAGTGGGAGAGGCGGGGGTGAGGGCCACACTGGTGCTCCCTCTCCACGATCCCCGGGTGCGCAGGTCCGGGGTGCCCTCACCTAACCTCTCCCACTGCCGTGAAAATAAAACGTTCGGGGTCACGCGGCGCTGCGCTGGTGGAGATCAACATCGTAGCCCAGGTCGTTGAGGCGGCGGACCAAGCGTTTGCGGACGGCTGCGGGGTCCCGATCATCGAAATAGGAGGCACCGAGATCCTGGTAATCCTCGCCACGCGCGAGCATATGGTAGGCGGCGACGATCAGCGAGTGAGCGACGGCTACCATCGCCCGCTTCTTGCCGCGCCGACCCACGATGCGATGGTATTGGGCTCCCGCATAGCTGTCGCGTTTGCGCACCGCGGCATTGGCCGCTTCCACCATGCAGGCCTTCAGCACGGGATTGCCTTTCCGGGTGACCCCGCTCTTGCGTTTGCCAGCGCTCTCGTTGTTGCCTGGAGCCAACCCGGCCCAGGCCGCCAAGTGTGCCGCGGTCGGGAAGCGCGTCATGTCCATCCCCATCTCGGCAATGAGGACTTCGGCCGTGCGCTGCGCTACCCCCGGGATCGTGTCCAGCCGAGCGAGCGGCGCTTCAAAAGGGCGCATGCGCTCCTCGATCTCGGCACTCACCTGGGCGATGCTGTCGTCGAAGGAGTCGAGCTGAGCCAGGTGGCGAGCGACCAGGAAGCGCTGATGCGGCCCGAAGCTCCCGGCGAGGGCGCGCTCCAACTCCGTGATCTTCTCCCGCATCCGCCCGCGGGCGCACTGCGCCATGGCGCTCACGTCGGTGGCCCCGGCCACCAGGGCTTCGAGCATCTCGCGCGCCGACTTGCCATCGATCTCACTGGCCACCGAGGCGAGCTTGATATTGCCGCCCTCGAGCGTCTTCTGGAGCCGGTTGAGCTCCGCCGCGCGTGCCCGGGTAAGCTCGATGCGATAGCGCGTCAACTCCCGCAGTTCGCGCTGGAACCGGTCCGGCACGAAGCTCGCCTTGATCAGCCCATGGCGGAGCAAGTCGGCGATCCACTCGGAGTCCTTCACGTCGGTCTTGCGCCCCGGGACCGTCTTGATGTGGTGAGCATTGGCCAGGAGCAATTCGAACCGATTCTCCAGCACATTCCAGACCGGCTTCCAGTACACCCCGGTGCTCTCCATAGCGACGTGGGTCACCCCCTCGGCACTCAGCCAGTCGGCCAGGCGGACGATGTCATCGGTCATGGTGCCAAAGGTCCGAACGGTCTTGGTCGGCTTCCCCTTCGCCCCGGGCACGATCACGCAAGCGACGATGGTCTTCTTATGCAGGTCCAGCCCGCAGCAGCGCTCGTACACCACGTCCACCGGATCGCTCCTCCTCCAAGATGGGTGACCGGTGGACGGGATGCCCGGCGGGCCAACGACTCTGCCGTGCGTGCTTCCCGAAGTCGGGAGCAACAATCTGTGACGCCGGAGGGCACCCGGGTCAAACTGCGGCGCAGGCTCGCAGCACCAATCGGGATCGACCTCTTCGCGCCCACCGCGGTTCACCGCGCTCACGATAGCGCACCGCGCCGCACATTTTCATGCCCCAGTGACGACCCGAGAGGGTTATGGGTAACTGCGGTGGGGGAGGGACAGATCCGCCGGGTAACCTCCCCCAGCGCAGTGTGGGAGGGACAGATCCGGGAACCCCCGGCGCAGTGTAGGAGGGACAGATCCGTGTTACTTGCGGTGGGCGAGGACCGGTCCGTGTGACCTCTTCGGCCTGCGGCCGATCAGGTAGACTGCGACCGCGTAGCCGAGCCGGACGCCCACTCGAAGCGAACAGATGCATCCCGGCGACGCCGATCGAGATCCAACAGATGGAGACACGACGAGCATGGCCACGACGATGGACACGCAGCCGGGGCTGCACGTTGCCGATAGCCACGACCTGATCCGCGTGCAGGGCGCGCGCGAGAACAACCTCA
>DASRDP010000034.1 GCA_035652535.1 Chloroflexota bacterium | reverse complement strand
ACGGAACGGTGGGCCGCGTCCAATCGCCGCAGTAGCCGTCGCGCGCCGAGGTCATGAAATCGGTCCAGATGGGGGCCGCGAGGGCGCCGCCGAACCCGTCGGCCATCGGGATATTCCCGCCCGGGAACCCGACCCACACCGCCGTCGAGAGCCTCGGCGTATATCCAACGAAGTAGGCGTTTGAGAGATTCTCGGCGGTCCCGGTCTTGCCCGCGGCGGGACAGCCGAAGCCCCCGACAGTGGCGTTGGCGGTGCCGGCCGGGTTCGTGATCACCTGCTTGAGCACGTTGGTCGCCGCGTACGCCTGGTTGTACGGAAACACGCGAGTGTGCGGCTCGTCGCCCATGTTGAGCACCCTGCCGCTGGGGAAGACGACCTTGGCGATCGCGGTTGGCGCGATGTGCTGGCCGCCGTTTGCGATCGTGCCGTACGCATCGGCCATTTCAAGCGGCGTCACGCCGTATTTGAGGCCACCGAGCACCTCGGCGGGATTGCCGTTGAGCGGCGAGGTGATTCCCATCGCGTGCGCCATCCGGTCGAACTTCGCCATTCCGAGGTCGACAACGAGCTGGGCGAAGACGGTGTTGTCGGAGACGATCGTCGCCTTGGTGATGTTGATGACGCCCTGATAGGTCTCCTCGGCGGTATGTACCGACCAGGTCGGCTCGCTCGGCAGCCAACCGGGGGCCAGGAAGTGTGAGTTGTAGTAGGTCTTGCCCGGCGAGCCGTCGTAGTCGTGGATCAGCGTCATAAGGGCGAAGACCTTGAAGGCAGAGCCGGTCTGGCGCAGGCCCTGGGTGGCATAGTCGAAACTCGAGTGGGCGTACGTCGAGGAGTTCGCGATTGCGACGATGTGACCGTTGGTTGGGTTGATCGACGCGAGCGCGGCTGCGGGCTGACCCGGTCCGCCCTCGTGGGCGAGGATCGCGCGTTGCGCCTCCGCCTCGGCGCTCGGCTGGATCGTGGTGTAGACCCGGAGGCCGCCGGCGTCGACCGCAGGGCACCCCTTGGTCACGGGCTGATTGGGGCAAAAGCGTTGGTGCAGCTCCTGCACGACGTAATCGAAGACGTAGGGGAGGCGCTTTACGCCGAACAGACTGCTGTGGCGCGCCTGTAGGGGTTCTGCGTTGGCCGCGGCGGCCTGAGCCCTGGTGATGTAGTGCGACTGCACCATCGCCTGCAGTACGCGGGCACGACGCTGGCGCGCCAGCTTCGGAAAGAGGAACGGGTTGTACTCGGAGGGCGCCTGTGGCAAGCCCACGAGCAGCGCCGACTGAGCCAGATCGAGCTTCTGGACGGGCTTATCAAAGAACAGCCTGGAGGCGGCTCCTATGCCGTAGGCAGTCTGCCCCCCCACGGTCCCGTACGGCACGACGTTGAGGTAGCTGTCGAGGATCCAGTTCTTGCTGTGCCGGTTGTAGAGCTGCTGGGCGAGCTTGGCCTGCTTGATCTTGTAGGTCAAGGTGTGATCGACGTTTTTCAGATACAGGTTGTCGATCAGCTGCATGGTCAATGTCGAGGCCCCCTGCAGACTGCCTCTGCCGAAGAGGTCCCTGACCGCCGCGCGCAATATCCCTGTGTAATCGAGGGCCCCGTGGTGCCAGAAACGGCGATCCTCGATCGCCACCGTGGCGCGTCGAATCGTCTTGGGAATCTGCGAGCCGTCGACAGGGATGCGCAGCGTGGTCGAGTTGATGTAGCCCAGAGGCTCGCCGTTGGCGGCGAAGATCTCCGACAGCGCACCGGGCTTGTGCGGTTTGAGCTGGTCGAGATTGGGCGCAGACGCGGCCACCGCCGTGACCCAGCCAATCACGGCAACTGTGCCGAGGCCCAGCGCACCGAACACGACGACGAAGGCGAGAAGAATCTTCCGCCTGACAGGATGCCGGTGGCGCCGACGGCGCCGCTGTCTTTCGCGTCTGCTCATGGAAGCATCTGGTTGCTGCACGCGGCTGCATCGCCGAGGGCGCAGCAGGCGACAGCCATTTTAGACGCACAATTCCTGGGCCTCTCGGATTAGTCCTTCCGCCGTACGCGCCATTGCAGATCCAGATCCGTCACACGCGTACGATCTTGATGCGCGTGAGCCTTAGCGCGCTCCAAACCCCTCCCCGATCCCCCGAGGCAGCCCCACCGCGGCCGGTCCGGCGGCGCGCCGAGCTGCGGACGTGCTGGCGTGCCCTGTGGATGTCGCGGCTCGTGGTATTCGCGGCGGGCATCTTCGCGGTCCTGCAATTCGGACGCGGCGACTCCAGTGGCTCCTTCGATCCCGCACGGGTCACCGCGCCCTTCTCAGCGCTGGGGAACCTGCTCGTGTCTCCGCTCGCCCGCTGGGACTCGGTGTGGTATCTGGCGATCGCGGGCCAGGGCTATGGGCACTCGGCGCAGCGGACCGCCTTCTATCCGCTCTACCCGCTGCTGATGCGGATCTTCGGGACCCTGTTTCGGTCCGATCTGATCGGCGGCGTGGTGGTCTCGCTCGCGTGCTTCGGCATCGGGTTGGTCCTGCTTCACCGGCTCGTGACGCTCGAGCTGGGAGAAGGCAACGCCAACGTCTGCGTGATGCTGATCGCGTTCTCGCCGATGGCGTTCTTCTTCTCCGCCGTCTATACCGAGTCGCTGTTTCTGGCCCTCTCCGTCGGGTGCATCTACCTGGCCCGCCGAGGACGGTGGTGGGCCGCCGGACTGCTGGGCGGCCTCGCAGCGGCTTCTCGTAACACGGGCGTGCTGTTGGCGGTCCCGCTGCTGCTGCTGTACCTCTATGGCCCGCGCGACGACGCCCTTCCCGTTGGTGAGGGAGACGTGCGCCTGATCCCCGTTGGTGAGGGAGGCGTGCGCTTGATCCCCGTCGGTGAGGGAGGCGTGCGCTTCGGTACAGGAGTCCTGCGCGCGGGTGGAGGGTTCTATCCGCGCGCGCTCGCGCCCCTTTCCCGGCTGCGTCCCCGCTACGCCGTGCGGCCGTCTTTGTTGTGGATCGGGCTCGTGCCCGCGGGCCTTGGCGTTTACGTTGCCTGGCTCGCCCTCACATCCGGCAACGGCCTCGCGCCTTTCGGCGTCGAGCACCTCTGGTATCGGCAATTGGCCTGGCCCTGGGGTGGTATCTGGCAGGGAACGGTCGCGGCCTGGGATGGACTTCGACAGCTCCTGCATGGCGCTGCTCCGCCCACTTACTTCCCCAAGGCGGCCGGCAACCCGATGAGCGTGGCGGGCCAGAACCTGATGCTGTTCGCGTTCTTGATACTGGGCGTGATCGGGTGCGTCGGTGTGTTCAGGAAGCTGCCGTTCGCCTACGGGGCATACGTGGTGGTGGCGCTCGGAGCGGCCCTTTCCTACCCGGTCATACCCCAGCCGCTGGCGTCGCTACCCCGGTACGAACTGGTGCTGTTCCCACTGTTCATGTGGGGGGCGACATGGGTGCGCAGGCGCAGGATCGCGCTGCAGACGATCGCGATCAGCGCGGTGCTGCTCGGGCTGTTCACGGCCGAGTTCGCGACGTGGCGATTCGTGGCTTGAGAAGTGGCTGTTCGCGGCTCGGAGCACTCCACGATGCGCAGGCCCCGGGCAGTGACCTTCGACGCGCTCGGCACCCTCGTCGAGCTCGAGCCGCCCGGTCCCCTGCTCCGCGCAGGGTTACAGGAGCGTGCCGGCGTCGAGATCAGTCCCGCGCAGGCAGACGCTGCACTCGCAGCCGAGATCTCCTACTACCGAGCGCATCTCGACGAAGGCCACGATCGCGAGAGCCTGGCTGGGCTGCGACGCCGTTGCACGAAGAGACTCCGCGAAGCGCTTCCGGCAAGCGCGCACGGCATCGAGCTCGACTCGCTCGAGGCGATCCTCCTGGCAGCGCTGCGGTTCCGCGCTTTCGCCGATGCCCGGGAGGCGATCGAGGCGGCCCGGCGTTTGCCCGCCCGAGTGCTCGTGGTCTCCAACTGGGATGTCTCCCTCGAGGACGTGCTCTTGAGGTTGCACCTGACGCCCTTGCTCGACGGTGTGATCACGTCGGCCGGCGCAGGAGCTCGTAAGCCCTCGCCGGCGATCTTCGCGCGGGCGCTCGAGCTCGCCGGCGTGGCGCCCGAGCGGGCGGTGCACGTGGGGGACAGCGTCGAGGAGGACGTCCAGGGGGCGCGCCGGGCCGGAATCGAGCCGATCCTGCTCTCCCGCGATGGCCGGCCCGGCGCGCCTGGAGTGAGGACGATCTCTGGGCTGGGCCAGCTTGCACCGGAACTTTGGCGATCCAGTTCGGCATAGGCGAACCGCAGCGCCATTGTTCGGGCCTAATCTTGCTAGCACGATGTACAAGGCGTCCGAGGAATCCGTAGACGGCAGCAACTGGCGGCCGTGGATGGCCCCCGCAGCGGCAGTCTCCGCGTTTGCCCTGGGGCTGTTTGCCGCCAGCATCGTGGCCGCGATCGGCGGCTCCAAGGGGACGAACGCGGCAAACCCGACCCCCGCCGTGGCGCTGATCGGCTCGGTCTTCTTCGACCTGTCCCTGGTCGGGGCGGCGGTCTACTTCGCCCGGTTGAGAGGCCCCCTGCGCGCCTCGGACTTCGGTTACCGGAGGGTGTCGCTGCGTCTCGCGGTCGGAGCGTTCGCGGCGGCGGGAGTGATCTATTACGTGGTCACGGCCCTCTATGCGACCCTCATTCGGCTGCACGGGACCGAGAAGCTGCCGAGCGAGCTCGGCGTCGGCAAGAGCACGGCGGCGCTCGTCGGAGCGGCGGTGTTCGTGTGCGTGATCGCCCCGATCGCCGAGGAAACCTTCTTCCGGGGGTTCTTCTTCGGCGCGCTGCGGCGGTGGCGGATCACGTTGGCAGGCCGCGATGTGGGCACCCTGCTCGCGGCCGTTGTGACGGCAATAGTGTTCGCCCTCGCCCACATCGGCTCTGCGCCCGCCCAGTACCTTGTGCCGCTTGGATTCCTGGGGTTCATGCTTTGCCTGGTGCGCTGGCGGACCCGATCTCTCTACCCCTGCATCGCGTTGCACTCGGTCAACAATTCGCTAGCGCTCGGGATCAACGAGCTGCACTGGCAAGCGGGCGACGTCTTCGCGCTCATCGCCGGCTCGCTGCTGGTGATCGGAGCGGTCACGGGCCCGCTCTCGGTGCGCCGACCCGCGCCGGCGGGGGCGTAGGAGCGTGGAAATGACGCACGCCGAGTCGGTGGACGCTGCGCGCGCGGCGCTGGTAGATCAGCTGCGCGAGCACGCCTTGGTGATCGGCAAGGTAGTCCTTACCAGTGGGCGAACTGCGGAATACCTGGTGGACGCCAAACGGGCGATTCTGAGGCCGGAGGGATTTTTCGCGCTGGCGGCGCTCGTCGCGGATCAGGCACGCGTCTGGCGAGCCACGGCCGTCGGCGGCATGACCATGGGAGCCGACCCGATCGCATGCGCCGCGCTCGCGGGCGGCGCAGAGGTCAAGGCGTTCTTCGTGCGCAAGGAGGTCAAGGACCACGGCCTTGCGCGCCGGATCGAGGGACCGGCCCTTGCGCCCCGGGACCGGCTGATGGTGGTCGAAGACGTGGTCACGACCGGGGGCTCGACCATCCGGGCCGTGGAGGCGGTGCGCGAAGAGGGCCACACCGTATGCGGCGTCCTGGCGATTTGCGACCGGCTGGCAGGCGGCGCGCAGACAATCGAGCGGGCCGCGGGGGCTCCATTTGTGGCTCTGACGACGATCGACGAGATCTATCCGCAACGCCCGGACCGAGGCGAGGGTAGTTAGAGGCCTCGCCCTCTGGTTAGAGGCCTCGCCCTCTGGCTGGAGGCCTCGCCGTCTGGCTGGAGGCCTCGCCCTCTAGCTAGAGGCCTCGCCCTCTTCGGTCTTGCCACACGACGCCGACGGTTGCGCCGAGCGACGGATGAGTACCCCCGGCAGGAATCGAACCTGCATCCCGCGCTTAGGAGGCGCGTGCTCTATCCATTGAGCTACGAGGGCGTTGGGGAGAGGGTAGGCAAATCGGCGCTATGGGCAGGCCACGGGGCGTGCGGGCTACCTCGTCGCCGCCCCGCCAACGCATTAGCGGTTAACCCACATGGTTAATCACGATTTCAGCGTTACCTCACTTGTGACTTATCTCGTGTCAGTGCCTGAGAGGGGGCTGTGACCGTCGGGGCGATTTGGACATCCGGATTCATGGATCCATGCCGCCAGCTGAGCGCGCAGATGGAAGCTCGTCAGGACCGCCGCCCAACGTCCACTCGATGCGTGGTGCAAGCAGCGCTCAGGGGCCGGCACCGCCCCCACCGATATGGCCGCTGCCACCCCGGCGACGGCCGGCCCTCAGATTGCGAGCGTGTTAAACCTACGTGGACAAACCCCAGCCCGGTGTGATAATCACGCGCACCGTGGAGGAGGGTCCATGCCAGAGGTCGCGTCCCCGGCACGCAAATGAGCGCCGGGGCAAGCGGTCGTTGGCCGACCAAAACATATGAGCAGCGGAGTCGCGAAGCTGACCGGGTTGACAAGCCCGGCGGCTACGGATCCGTGCTTCCCGCAATGGCTGACGTCGTAGGAGACGGAGGGGGCTGGCGGTGAGCGTAGGCGCCCCTGAGTCATTGCTGGTCGAGTCAGAATCCGTCGACAGCGTCGAGCTCATCGGCGGCGAGATCGTCGCGCGCTCTCCATGGCAGCTCTTCTGGCGACGGTTTCGCTCCGATCGGGTGGCGATGGTCTCGGCCGCGTTCATCGTGCTGGTGATCCTGATGGCGGTCCTTGCACCCGTGCTCGTC
Source organism: Chloroflexota bacterium (assembly GCA_035652535.1). Lineage (NCBI taxonomy): Bacteria > Bacillati > Chloroflexota > Chloroflexota bacterium. The sequence continues at coordinate 7,116 of DASRDP010000034.1, read as the reverse complement.
AGCCTGATCGGTCTCACCGGCCCCAACCAGCCCAACCAGAACGCCTTGGACGCCTTTGGTCAGCCCACCGGTCCCAGCGCGGTCCACCCCTTTGGTGTCGATGAGCTGGGGCGCGACGTTCTCGCACGCGTCATCTACGGAGCGCAGGTCTCGCTCGAGATTGCATTCATCGCGACGGGCATCGCAGTCCTGATCGGGGTCGCGATCGGCACGATCGCGGGCTACTTCCGCGGCTGGGTTGACTCGTTGCTTTCACGGATCATGGACATCGTGCTGGCGTTCCCGATCCTCCTGCTGGCGATCGGGCTGGCGTCGGCGTGCTCGCTCGGGAAGGGGTGCCTGGGAGGCCTTGTAACTCCGGGGCGCGTGACGCTCATCGTCGTGATCGCGCTCTCCTCGTGGCCCTATATCGGCCGGATCATCCGGGGGCAGGCGCTGTCGCTGCGCGAGAAAGAATTCGTCGAGGCCGCTCGCTCGCTCGGCGCCTCTAACACCCGGATCATGTACCGCGAGATCCTGCCCAACCTCGTCGCTCCGATCATCGTCTACACCTCGCTGATCCTGCCCGTCAACATCCTCTACGAGGCGGCGCTGGACTTCCTCGGCGTGGGAATACAGCCGCCCACTGCGAGCTGGGGGCAGATGATCGCCGACGCGTCTCCGAACTTCAACACAGCGTGGTGGTACATGGTCTTTCCCGGCGTAGCGCTCGTGCTGACCGTGCTCGCCTTCAACCTCGTCGGCGACGGGCTCCAGGACGCGCTCAATCCGAAGACCGGTCGCTGAACCACATGAACACGTCACTCACATCAACAAGGAGGAGGATCACTACATGCGTCTGATCAGACGGGCGCTCATTCCGCTCGTGGCCGCCGGATGTGCAATCGGGGTGGCCGCCTGCGGGTCGAGCAGCAGTGGTGGCTCGGGCTCGGGCTCAAGCTCCAGCAGTAACAGCAGCATCTCGCTCAGCGGTCTGGCGAATACCAAGCCCAGCTCGAGCCAGGTACGGGGCGGGACGCTCCAGGTGGTCTCGGCTGAGGGGTGGGAGCACCTCGATCCTGGAGCGTCGTACTTCCAGATCGACTACCTGATCGAGTACTCCACCCAGAGCCCCCTCTACATGTACACGCCGACCAATTCGGTCACGCCAACACCCCTAGTCGCTTCTGGGGCGCCAACGATCAGCGATGGCGGCAAGACCCTGACCGTCCACATCAAGTCGAACTTCCGCTTCAGCCCGCCGGTCAACCGGGCCATCACCTCCAAGGACGTGGCGTTCGCCTTCGAGCGGATGTTCAACGCCAATGTGCAGAACGGCTATGCGTCGGGGTACTTCCCGATTGTCGGCGCGAAGCTGGCCCCGGGCAATCGCCCGATTTCGGGGATCCAAACGCCCAACAAGACCACGATCGTCTTCCACCTGACGAAGCCGTTCGCCGCCACCATGGCCAAGGCGCTCACCCTCCCGGGAACCTCCGCGGTCCCCGCTGGCTACACCAATAAAGCGGATAAGAGCAGCCCCTCGACCTGGGACAGCAAACCGACCACTCAGATCTTCACCGGCCCGTACATGATCAAGAGCTACTCGGCCGGACAGCAGATCGTTCTGGTGCGCAACCCCAACTGGAGTAAGTCTGTTGACGGCGTGCGCCCGGCCTACGCCGACAAGATCGTGTGGAACGCAGGACTCGATTCCACGGTCGCCGCTCGCAAGACCCTCGACAGCTCCAATCTGTTGATGGCGGATACTCCGCCGCCATCGGTGCTGAAGACGGCTTACGAGAGCAAGAAAAAGCAGCTGACGGTCGGGCCGCTCGGGATCTACTACGCGGCGCTTAACACGACCGTGCCGCCATTCAACAACATCAACCTGCGCAAGGCCGTGGTCGCGGAGGCAGACCGCAACGCCTATCTCCTGGACCGCGGCGGCAAGCTGATCGGATCAGTGGCCACGCACTTCATCTACCCGGAGGTGCCGGGCTTCAAGGAGGCCGGCGGCGCCGCCGGATTCAAGCAGGACTTCATCTCGCACCCCAGCGGCGACAAGACGGTGGCGTGCAAGTACATGAAGCTCGCTGGCTATCCCAACTGCAAGTACACAGGCAAGTACGGTCAGTATGGGAGCGTGCTGATCGTCGGCTCCAATGCCGCCCCGGACCCGCAGGAGATGCAGACGGTTCAGACGGGGCTCAACGCGCTGGGCTTCAAGACCACGATCAAGGCGGTCCCCCAGCAGACGATGTACTCGAAGTTCTGTGGCTACGTCAAGGCGCACGTCAACGTATGCCCGACTGCGGGCTGGATTGAGGACTTCCCCGATCCGTATGCGGCGCTGTTCGTGCCCTTCAGCGGCGAGGCGATTGTCCCCATCAACAACTCGAACTGGGCCAGCCTCGACGATCCCAAGGTCAACAAGGCGATCGACTCAGCTTCGGCGATCACCAATCAGTCACAGCGGCTTAAGGCGTTTGCCCAAGCAGACAAGATGATCGTCGACGACGCGCCGGCGATCCCTGAGATCTGGTCCTCCAATGCCGAGCTCCAGGGAACGACGGTCCACGGCGTGAAGGATCCGTGGAACGACGACTGGAACCTCGCGTTCAGTTCGACGAAGTGAGGGCCACATAGACTCAACAAACCACTGATCCGAGGGGGCCCCGCCACTGCCGCGGGGCCCCCTCGGGCATGTCACCGCCATGGGTCGTTACATAATCCGGCGCCTTCTGTGGGCCATCGTGGTGCTGATCATCGTGAGCGCGGTGACCTTCGTCATCTTCTACGCGCTTCCGTCCGCCGACCCTGCCGTCCTGCGGGCGGGCCGCTCGCCGAATCCCGCGCTGATTGCCCATATCCGTCACACGTTGGGCCTCGACAAGCCGATCTATGTGCAGTACTGGCTCTACCTCAAGGGCGTGGTGCTGCACTTCAACTTCGGCTACAGCTACCAGTACTCGTTACCGGTTCGCACGCTGATGTTCCAACGGCTGCCGGCCACGATCTCGCTCACCGTCGGGGCGGTGATCGTGTGGCTGCTTATAGGCCTACCAATCGGGGTCATCTCTGCGACCCGGCCGCGAACCTGGATGGACCGCACGACCATGGGGGTCAGCCTGCTGGCCATCTCCGCGCCGGTGTACTGGCTTGGACTGGTCGCGCTCTTTCTCTTCGCCAACGACATCGGGGTCGTTCACATCTTCGATGGCGCCGACACTTACACTGGCCTCACCGCCAACCCGGGGCGATGGTTTGGTTCGCTGCTTCTGCCGTGGCTGGTCCTTGCGGCCAGCTTCGCCGCCTTCTACGCCCGCCTGTTGCGGGCTAACCTGATCGAGACGATGTCGGAGGACTACATCCGCACGGCGCGCGCCAAGGGCCTGCCGGAGTGGCGTGTGGTTCTCCAGCACGGCGTGCGCTCCGCGATCACGCCGATCGTGACCGTGCTAGGGCTGGACATCGGCATCCTGATGGGCGGGGCGGTCCTCACGGAGACGGTGTTCGACATCCCTGGCGTTGGGCGGCTTGCCTACGACGGCATCCAGAACGCCGATCTGCCGGTGATCCAGGGCACGGTCATGCTCGGCGCCTTCTTCATCGTGATCGCGAACCTCGTCGTCGACATCCTCTACGCCTACCTCGATCCGCGGGTCAGATACACGTGAGCCCGCTGCTCGAAGTCGAGGACCTCCGTGTCAGCTTTGACACCGAGGATGGCGTCGTCCACGCCGTCGACGGTGTCTCGTACGAGGTCGACACGGGCAGGACCCTAGGAATCGTGGGGGAATCCGGGTCAGGGAAGACGGTTTCGTCACTCACCACGCTCGGCCTGACACGTAGTCGCTCCACGCGGATCTCGGGCCGGATCGTGTTCGAAGGCCGGGACCTGCTGACCGCCTCCACCGACGAGCTTCGCCGCATCAGGGGCAACGAGATCGCGATGATCTTCCAGGACCCGCTGTCGTCTCTTCACCCCTTTTACAAGGTCGGCCACCAGCTCGTCGAGGCCATCCGCATACACCGCGACGTGTCGAGATCGGCTGCCCACAAGCGTGCGATTGACCTGATCGAGCTGGTGGGCATACCCGATCCCAAGCGGCGCGTGGACCAGTACCCCCACGAGTTCTCAGGCGGGATGCGCCAGCGGGCGATGATCGCAATGGCGCTCGCCAATGAACCCAAGCTGCTGATCGCCGATGAGCCGACCACCGCACTCGACGTGACTGTCCAAGCGCAGATCCTGGCGCTGTTGCAGGACCTCCAGGACCGGCTGGGAATGGCCATCATCATCATTACGCACGACCTGGGCGTGGTGGCCGAAATCACCGACGAGATCTGCGTGATGTACGCCGGGCGCATCGTTGAGCATGCGTCGACCGACCAAATCTTCGAAGCACCCGAGCACCCCTACACATGGGGCCTTATCACATCGATTCCGCGGCTCAACCAGCAGCGCGGCGACGATCTCGTGCCGATCTCAGGGCGGCCCCCCAGCCTGATCCAGCGGCCGTCGGGGTGCTTCTTTCATCCCCGTTGCCCGTACGTGCAGAAGCGCCATCGCACCGAGGACCCGCCGCTTGCGCCATTGCCCGACAACGCCCGCCACCAGGTGGCCTGCCTGCTGGATGCGAACATCCGGCGCCAGATCTGGAACGGTCTGAAGGCCGGTCGTAACCCCGCTTCGCTGCGCCGGCTCGCAGGGGACGGATATCCCTCGCGGGCGCCCGCAGTCGCGTCCACTGCGCTGGGCACCGAGGCGCCTGAGATGCCCCCAAGCGGGGCGGGCGCCCCATGACCACCGTCGAAGAGCCGGCCAAGGCGTCCGCGGCCACGACCGAAACCCCGCTGCTCGAGGTCCGAGGTCTAACCAAACACTTCCCCATCACCCGCGGGATCGTTTTCCAGCGCAAGATCGGCGCCGTCAAAGCAGTGGACGGCGTCTCCTTCGCGGTCAAGCGCGGTGAGACCCTGGGCCTCGTCGGTGAAACCGGATGTGGCAAGAGCACCACGGCAAGGCTGCTGGTGAGACTGCTCGACCCGACCGGAGGTGAGGTGCTATTCGAGGGAGAGGACATCGCCAAGCGCAAGGGCGATGGCCTCAAGGCGCTGCACCGCGAGGTGCAGATGATCTTCCAGGATCCCTATTCGTCGCTCAACCCACGCAAGACCGTTGGCTCGATCATCGCCGAGCCGTTCGCGATCCACCGGATGCTCACCGAGAAAGGAGCACGCAAGCGACGGGTCCAGGAGCTCATGGATCGAGTGGGGCTCAACCCTGAGCACTACAACCGCTATCCACATGAGTTCTCCGGCGGTCAGCGCCAGCGAATCGGAGTCGCACGCGCGATCGCGTTGGATCCCAAGCTGCTCGTCGCCGACGAGCCCGTCTCGGCGCTCGACGTTTCGATCCAGGCACAGGTGCTGAACCTGCTGCGCAGCCTTCAGCGCGAATTCAACCTGACGCTGATCTTTATCGCGCACGACCTCTCCGTGGTGCGGCACATGTGCGACCGCGTAGCGGTTATGTACCTCGGCAAGGTCGTCGAGCTTGCGCCTAATGAGGCGCTCTATGGGTACCCGCGCCACCCCTACACGGGTGCTCTGCTCTCGGCCGTCCCGGTGCCCGACCCGGCTCAGTCGCGCCGTCGCGCCCGCCAGCTCCTATCCGGCGACGTCCCCAGCCCAGCCAATCCGCCGTCCGCCTGCCGCTTCCACACTCGCTGCCCAAAGGCACACGAGGTCTGCTCCGTGGATGAGCCGCCGCTGGAGGACAAGGGAGGGGGCAGTGTTGCGGCATGTCACTTCCCGCTGAGCAGGGAAGAGGTCCGCAGACAGGACCCCGTGGCGGCCGAGTAGCCGCCCTATTCCCCTTCTTCCTCCTCCTCGTCGTCCTCGACGTACAGTGACTCCGCCGCCAGCTCCTGGCCGCGCTTGCTCCACAGCTTGATCTCCAAGAAGTCCTGGCGGTAGTTGTCGGGAGCGATCAGCGTGAAGCGATCCTCGACCAGTTCACACTGGTCGACCGCGAGATTGGCAAGTTCGGCCGTCACTACCTCGCCGCTGGGGATCAGCGGCACCCCCCAGACGAGCGTCATGTCGGCCGAGTTGCCCTCCTCGCCCCGCCACGAGCCGATCACTTCGTCGTTGAGATCAAGCTTCCAGTCGGGGTTGGATTCGGCCAACTCGGAGGTGAAGTCCGCGTGCGCGTGGAAGTCCGACGGAGCGCGTGATTCCGCGGGCTGCTCGCCCGATGAGCCCTCACGGAACGAGACATAGCCGAAAAGCTCATAGCCGGTAGTCGTGCGTGCGACCGCGGGGACAAAGGTTCGGCCTGCGTACGAGCGATCGGGAAACCACGCGACCTCGCCGGGCTCCCCAAGGTCTTCGCCCTCGGTGTCGATCTCGGCACACGCGGCACGGAAGTGATCCGCGAGCGTCTCCGCCCAGCGCCCATAGGGGAGGCTCTCCTGCGGCGGCGAAGCCGCAAAGCTGATCACGAACCTGTCGGTGGGGGGCATGGGAATAGCGGTACCGGCCTAGCTTGCCGCGCCAACGAGAGTCTCTCGCCCTGCCTGGGCGATGGTGCGTCCGAGACCCTCGCGCAGGTCCACGGTCGGCTCCCAACCCAGGATCTCCCTCGCCAGCGTGATGTCGGGCTGGCGGACCTTGGGATCGTCGATGGGCAGGGCCTCGAAAATGATCTCGGACCCTGAGCCCGTAACTTCGATGACCAACTCGGCCAGTTCGAGCAACGTGTACTCGTCAGGGTTGCCGATGTTGACGGGGTCGTGATACCCAGACTCGGCGAGCGCGATAAGGCCACGGATCTCGTCCTCGACGTAGCAAAACGAACGCGTCTGAGAGCCTTCTCCGAACACCGTGATGGGGCGGTCCTGAAGCGCCTGACGCAGGAAGGTCGGGATCGCGCGGCCGTCATGGGGACGCATCCTGGGGCCGAAGGTGTTGAAGATCCTCGCGATGGCAGTGTCCACCCCCTGCTGGCGGTGATACGCCATCGTCAGCGCTTCGGCGTAGCGCTTGGCCTCGTCGTAGACGCCGCGGGGACCGATTGGATTCACATGCCTTTAATACGACTTCGGCTAAAAGTAAACCTTCAGATCG
>DASRDP010000033.1 GCA_035652535.1 Chloroflexota bacterium | reverse complement strand
AACCTGATGGTGCTGGTATTGGAGGGGTGCGTCTTCAAGGACGGGCTCAGACAGGCCCGACGCACGACCGATCAAGTGGCTATAGCTGCGGCGTGATCACGAGGCTGGAAGGGATTTTCCACAAGATTTGACAAGAGCTCGTGCGCTCCCATCGCAGGCCGATAGGGGCGGTCGGACGCCATGGCTTCGACCGTGTCGGCAACAGCGATAATCCGGGCCTCTATTCCTATCTGCTTGTGCTTCGCGACCTGGCAATGACTCTTGACCAATGCGAACTCGGTCTCGCTCAACCTGCCAGGTCGGGAGAGGATCTCGGACGACTTCTCCCGCGGATCGAAGGAGATCGCTTCCGCTCACCTCGGCCATATGCAAGTCAGTGATGAGGACGTCGAACGCTCGGCCGTTCAAAAGCTCGAGCCCTTCTTCCCCAGAGCTGGCCTCGATCACGCTGTAGCCGAGCGAGGACAGCATCTCATTGAGGAAGAACCGCACCGATGGTTCGTCGTCAACGATGAGGATAGCCCCGGTGTTTGTTTCACTCACCTTCAGCACCTCGTCTGCGAGGTCGGCGACTACTCGGCCCGTAATCGCGATGAGTTACTACCTTACCGCTCCATGCGCGCCTGTTTTTCCGCCGAAGGGAAGAAACCGCCTCGAAAGGTAGCACGAAACACCTTTATGGATGGGAAAACAGCAACGGAGTACCTGGTAAAAGGTACTCATGACTACCTCGTACCACGACCGAGCCCATGAAGCGGAATCGACGGACGGGCCTGACGGCTTGTATTCGCCCAGCGCATCTCTTCTTCAACATGCGCTCGACGAAGCCCCCGTCGGGATTTGGATTGCGGACGATTGCAGCCGAACGGTCTTCGTGAACCAACATCTCGCCACCATGCTGGGCTACACCGTTGAAGAGATGCGAGGACGGTCGCTCTTCGCCTTCATGGATGACGCGCGGAACAGCGGAATCCTCGAACACCGACTCGACCAGAGGCAGCGAACGCTCGATGCCAAGTTCATTCGAAAAGATGGAGCTGCCTGTTGGGCGAGCGTCGCGCTGTGTCCAGCGACCGACGACGGCGGCCGGTACTCCGGCACGGTTGCGATCCTGACCGATATCACGGAGCGAAAGCGCGCGGAGGAGCTGCAGAAGGTCGATCACGAGCGCGGGGTGACGGAGACCCGGATCCAGGCGGCGCGGGCGCAGGAGGAGCTCATCCGACAGGAGCGGCTTCGGGCCCTCGGGCAGTTGGCCAGCGGGGTTGCCCATGATTTCAACAACGCGCTCGCGGTCATTATGGGACTGACCGATCTGCTGTTTCTGCGCCCGGAACTGCTCGACGACCGGGCCAAGCTCTTGAGCTACCTGAAGCAAATCCAAACGAGCGCCAGCGACGCCGCGAAGATCGTTCAGGGGCTCCGCGAATTCTACCGACCGCGCGAAGAGGCCCGCGTCCTTCTCAACCTCAATCAGATCGTCGAAGAGACCATCCAGCTCACAGCTCCGAAATGGCGCGTGGAGGCGGAGGCAAACGGGCGCGCCATCCACGTCAGGACGCAGCTCACGGCGCTGCCGGAGATCCTGGGAGACCCCGCTGAGCTCCGCGAAGCGCTGACGAATCTCATATTCAACGCGGTCGACGCCCTACCGATGGGCGGCACGATCACCATACGTACGGTCGTCGATCAAGGCGCCGTGCTCATCGAGGTGAGCGATGACGGCGTGGGAATGAGCGACGACGTTCGAGAGCGCTGCCTCGAGCCATTTTTCACGACGAAGGGCGAGCGAGGGAGCGGACTCGGGCTCTCGATGGTTCTCGGGGCAGTCCAGCGGCACGACGGGAGCGTCGCCATCGAAAGCGCACCCGCAAATGGCACGACCATCCGCATTCGAATTCCCATCGCGCAATGTCCCGGGCTGGAGCCATCCCATGGAGGCGAAGAGCGAGCGGGGAAACCCCCGGCCGCCCGCGTGCTCGCCGTCGACGACGACCCGGACGTGTTGGAGGTCGTCCGCCAGTTCCTCGGGATGGACGGCCACCGGGTCGCCACCGCGAGCGGAGGACAGGAAGCGCTGGACCGTTTGCGATCAGATCACTTCGATCTCGTCATCACCGACCTGGCCATGCCCGAGATGAACGGCGGCGAGCTGGCCACCGCCATCAAATTACAGACTCCCAACGTGCCGATTATCTTGCTCACGGGCTTTGCCGATACGATGGAGGTCCAGGGGGATCACCCGAAGGCCGTTGATCTTGTGCTCGGGAAACCGATTACGCAAGCCGCGCTCCGGAAGGCGATAGACCTGGTGTTACACAAACCCGAAGCCGTCGACATTCGAATTCCGAGGATGAAGTAAGGACGCGAGAACCCGTGGGGCTGCCGTCGCTCGCGATTCGGCCCTATCTCCCGACTTTGGCGGTCCTGGTCACGGGACTGCTCGTGGTCACGTGTGCGTTTTTCTGGTTTCGCGGCCAGGAGGAGATCAATCAGGCCGCGGAATTCGATCGACAGGCCATCGTCCTCCACGCCTCCGTCGAGCGCGGGATTCAGAGCAGCCTGCAGCCGGTGCTCTCGATCGCGGCCCTGTGGAATGCCGTGCCATCGGTCGAACGCGCGCAATTCCACGCGTTTGTGCGGTCGTTCCTGCAAGAAGCGCCTGAGATTCAAGCGCTGGAGTGGGCTCCGCGGATTTCCGATTCTGCCAGAGCCAGTGCCGAGCTCAAGGCGCAGCGAGACGGGTATCCGGACTTCCGCATTAGCGACCGAGGGTCCGACGGGCAACTGATCCCGGCGGCCGAACGCTTGGAGTATTTCCCGGTGTACTACATCGAGCCGTGGGTGGGAAACCATGTGGCCCTCGGATTCGATCTTGCATCCGAGCCGATCCGTCGGGCGGTTCTCGAGCAAGCTCGCGACTCGGGAATACCGAAGGCCACGGCCGGCATCACCCTTGTTCAGGAAACTGGCACGCAGGCGGGGTTCCTGTACTTCGTTCCCGTGTACGCAGCAGGGTTCCCGCATGACACCGTGGAGGAGCGACGGGAAAGCCTCGTAGGTTTCGCCCTGGGCGTGTACCGGATTGGCAACCTGGTCGACATCGCTCTCCGCGGTATCGATCGAACCGATGCGATCCTTGACGTCTACGACGTCACGATCCCAGAGAGCCCGACGCTTCTGTATTCGCAGACGCAACAACCGAACGCGCCGGCTGTCCTTCCCACGGTCGAAAACCGCGGCGAAGTATCACTGCTCGGCCACACCGACACCTTCGACGTGGGAGGCCGCCGCTGGGCGCTCGTCTCGGTGCCCTCTGCACGGTATCTGGCCGCGCACCGCGTTCGGGTGTCCTGGGCGATTCTGGCCGCCGGGCTGGCCATCGTCTTCTTCGGAGCGTCCGCCATATTTGTCCGGAGTCGGAGCGCATACCAGCTCGAGCGCGTAAATGCCGCCCTCCACGAGGCCAATTCTTCGCTCACGCAAGCGAACCGGAAGACAGAGCTGCTTCTGAACACCGCGGGAGAAGGAATCTTCGGCGTAAGCCGAGACGGCAAGGTGATTTTCGTGAACGAGGCGGCTGCGAACCTCCTGGGCACAACAAGTTCTGGGCTGCTCGGACGAGTACGTCCCGACTTCACCCTCCCCGGCTGGCCAGAGGCGCGCTCATCGCCCGATAACGCCCTGTACCGAGTGCTCGAAGACTCCGTCGGTGACGAGCTCTTGAACAGCACATTCTGGCGCTTCGATGGGACCGCGTTTCCCGTCCAGTTCGTGACTCGGCCGACCCGGGAGCAGGGTGAGCTGATCGGGGCAACGATCACCTTCAGCGACATTACCCGACGGAAACAGGCCGAAGAAGCAGAGCAGCGTGCGATCCGCGTTCAAGGACAATTGGAGGGGGTGCGGTACGCAGCCCGGGAGCTTGCCCACAGTCTGAACAATGCCCTCTCGTTGCCTACCGCCGTCGTCGATCTGGTGAAGAGCGAATCGACGATCTCTTCATCGCTGCGCGACATGGCGTGCAGGGCGGCCACTCGTCTGGAATTGGCGCGCGACTGCGTGCGCCAGCTTCAGCAGGTTGTGCGAGTTGAGACCAAGGACACGGTGGTGGGAACCGCCCTCGACGTCGAGCAATCGGCCAAGGCTCCCGCCAGTGGGGCTAGCCCGGCGCAGGTCCCTGACCCAACGCTGGAGGCGCAAGATCCTCAGAACCAATCATCGAGAATCGCGCGGTGATGGCCGCGACGTCTCGGGTCGTCTCCAGGTGCTCGAGGCCGTCGAGGACGGCCTCGAGGGCGTCCGGTCGCAGCAGGGGTCGCGCGCAGATCCGGAACTTCTCGAGAAGCTCTTCGCGCGATAGCGGATTCTGGGGAGAGCCTCGCGCCACGTCGGAGCGGCGCACGAGGGCTCGGCCGTTCTTGAGAGCGATTCGAACGCGAGACGGTCGGCTCACGCTGTAGCTGTCCTTCAATTCCGGGTCGACGACCATGGTGACGCGCTCGGCCATGGAGATGACCCGGGGGTCACGGATCGCCTCGTCCGTGAAGCTGTCCGGCACGAGGGCCCGGTCCACGATCGCGCGTCCAATGATGTAGGGGATACTGAATTTCCCCTGCAGCGCTGTCGCCGGAATCCCGTAGATGATGCGTCGCGCCGTACCGGCCGTGACGCCGACCTCGACGCGTTCCACATCCGCCGCCTCGACGGACTCCTCGCGGCAGAGCCCGAGCGTCGCGTCCACGGCGGTGTGCGTGAGACCGCCGCACGGGTACGGCTTGAAGCGGACCCCTTGCTCCACCGCGAAGGTTGCGCCCAATTGGTTGAGCGGGGCGAGATCATACGCGCCTGCGGGTGCAAACGTCGCGAAGAACCCGTCCGGCCCATCGAGGAGCGATGGATTTGCGCTGAACCCGCTCGCCGCCAGGCGCGCCGCCGTCACGCCGTTCCGGGCGGCGAGGCCCGCGTGGAGTGGTTTGGACATCGAGCCGAAGTTCCACACCACGCCACTCGCCATCGACGTGGCAATGCCCAACGCCACGCGGGTGCGCTCGACATCCAGGCCGAGCAGCCGACACGCCGCCGCCGCGCAGCCGAGAGTCCCCACGGTCCCCGTGCTGTGCCATCCGGCGTCCCCGCCGTGAGTCGGCATGCAGGAAAGGAGCGCGCCGGCGACCTCATACCCCGCGACGTAGCCCTCAATGAGCTGTGCGCCGGTCGCGTGGGAAGCTTCGGCCAAGGCAAACACGGTCGCGACGAGCCCAGCCATGGGCTGCCCACCGATCATGAAGCTGAAATCGAAGTCAAGCGCGTGAGTGGCAATGCCGTTGGCAAACGCCGCGACGGCGACGGACGTGCGGAAGCTCGGTCCCCACACCGTCGCCTCGCCCGCTGCCGCTTCGTCCCGAGCCAGGGACGCCGCGATTCGTCCAGCCTCGTCCTGGCTGCCCCGCAACGCTACGCCCACCGAATCCAGAATCGCATCCTTCGCGACCTGCACGGCCCTTGCGGAAAGATCGCCGTATCGGAGGCCGGTGACGAACTCGGCCACGTGCTGCGTGGGATCCATGTCCACCCCCCTTCCGGACCAGCCTGCGCCTGGCGCCGGCTTTGCGCCGCGCCCCCGTCGAGACCGGGACGTCGGCGCTGCGTCATCTTACTGTTGGCGGGGCTGGTCGAGGCTATACTTCGGTCACACGTGATGCCCGAGGACGGTGTGGACATTACGCAGATTCCGGTCGGCGCGCATCTCCAGCTCGAAGACGGATCGACCGTCGAGGTGGTTCGGTCCTCGACTGACGGCAGGTCCGTGCAGGTGCGCTATCTCGAAAGTCCTTTCGCGCCGGCGCTGGAAGGCACGGAGGCGACCTGCACCGACTACGAGATCACCGGCTTCACGACCGACGGGACGCACACGGACACGCAACGGCTGCTCAGCGAGTGAGCCGCCCGCCCCGTCTGCTCCCACAAGGCTAACAGGCGCAGAGAACCGAGCGGACACGCGGAGGCGATGCATGGTTCTGACCAGAGAAGCGAACGAACGGCTCTGCCGCGTCGGGCCCGGCACTCCCATGGGTGAGCTGATGCGGCGCTACTGGCAGCCCATCGCGCCAGCGGCTCGATTGCGGGAGAACCCGGTGCGACAAGTGCGCATTCTCGGCGAGGATCTGGTCCTGTTCCGCGACCGAGGCGGAAAGCTGGGGCTGATCGCGGACAAATGCGCGCACCGCAGCGCAGGGATGAGATTCGGCATTCCGGAGGCTAACGGCCTGCGCTGCTGCTATCATGGGTGGCTTTTCAACGCGGAGGGGCAGTGCATCGAAACGCCACTCGAGCCGCCGGAGAGCACCTTCAAAGATCGGGTCGCAATCACCGCCTATCCGGTGCAAGAGCTGGGCGGCCTGATCTTCGCTTATCTCGGTCCCGAGCCGGTGCCCCTTCTCCCACGATGGGACATCTTCGTGTGGCCCAACGCGATCCGCCAGGTCGGCGTCACGATCCTCCCATGCAATTGGCTGCAGTGTCAGGAGAACGCCCTCGATCCAGCGCATGGAATCTATCTGCACGGGCATTTCTTCCGGTACACCCTCGAGCGGCTTGGACTCCTGGACGAACGCGCGGCGGACACGACAACGCACCGAGCCTTCACCGGGGCGCGCCCCGACCCCTTCACCCTGGAGTTTCAGGTCAGCGAGCATGGAATCCGCAAGTTCCAGAAGTACTCGCAGGCGCTCGGAGCCCGGCGCGATTCGGTCCGCGAAGCGAAATACATGCTCTTCCCCCATGCAACCATCGGCGCGGAGGGCGGAATTCGGAGCGAATCTCAGTTCCGCGTCCCCATGGACGATACGCACACCTACCACATCACGTACCAGGTCTACCGCGCACCAGAGGGGATCGAAGCGCCCGAGCAGGACGTGATTCCATGGTTCGACGTCCCGATCGCGGATGAGCGAGGCGAGCCGATCCTCGACTACGTGCTGGCGCAGGACATGGCGGCATGGTGGACCCAGGGCGAGATCACCGATCGATCGCACGAGAAGCTGGGGACGACCGACTCCGGCATCATCATGTTTCGCCGTCTCCTCGACCAGCAGATCCGGCGCGTCGAACGCGGCGAAGACCCGATGAACGTCATTCGCGACCCAGAATTGAACGACATCATCAACTTGACACCGCCGGACCGAACCGAGCTGGTCGTGCGCGCGGGCGCATATCGCAGCCAGTACCACAAGGGCTATGCCGTGGACGACGCGGACCGGTACGGGCCTGCGATCGACCTCGTCAAGGAGCTGATGCGGCGGATCGAAGAGCGCATGGCGACGCCGGCGAGCGCTGGCGGCAGCTTCGAGTAGCCGGTGTCACATCCCGTTGACGGGCGGCGTCCAACCTAGGCCTTTCGCGCCCGGCCCGGACCAGGCGTCAGGCGAAGGCAGGAATGACCCGCTCGCCAAAGAGCTTCATCGAGCTCCACACCTTGTCCCTCGGCAGATCGCCCACCTGGTGCTGGGTGCAGAGCACGTCGTAACCGACGCGCTGCTGCTGCTCGGTAATGAGGCGGATCACCGTCTCGGGGCTGCCGACGAGCGCCAGCCCGTTGTCGATCCAGAAATCATAGGACTTCGTCATCTCTTGGAACACTCGGCCTCGCTCGTCGATGTCGGGCGTGCGCTCGCCGCCCGTCCCTCGTGTGTCTCCGCCCCAGCCAATGCGCGTGTTGGCGATGATCTGACCGCCCCGCCGGCCGAAGAAGCCGAGTAGAAGGTTCGGCTCCGCCTCGGCCCGCGCCTGTTCATCCGTCTCGGCGACGTGGACGTGCCGCGCCAGGAGCGCCTTGGGCGCGGGCCCGGGGTGATTCTGCTCCTTGCACTTCTGACGCCAGTACGCGAACTTCTCTGTCACCACGGAGTCCACGTCGATATTCTGCGCGACGTGGAAGTTCATCTGCGCCGCGTAGTCGAAGGAGACGGTGCTGTGGGCGCCCACCCAGATCGGCGGGTGCGGCTGCTGGTACGGTTTGGGCTTCGGCAGCGCCTCGTCGAAGGTCCAATACTCACCTTTGTAGGTGACGCAGTCCTCGGACCACGCCTTCATGACGATCTCCATCGCTTCGACGCCCATCTCCCGTCGCTCGTGGAAGTTCAGATTCCAACGCATGAACTCGTGGGCGTGGATGCCGTAGCCAACGCCGAACTCGAGTCGGCCCTCGGAAAGCTGGTCCACCATCGCCGCGTCTTGCGCGAGTCGAATCGGGTGGTGCATCGGAAGCTGGTACACCATCGGACCGAAGCGAAGGGTTTTCGTCTCACGTGCCATAGCGGCGAGGTACACGTTGGGCGCCGAGATGTACGCGAACGGCGCGTTCTGGTGCTCGATGAAAAAATAGTACCGGTAGCCCACCGCCTCGGCCGTCTGGGCGAAGCGGATGTGCTCGTTGTAGATGGTGTAGGGCGGCGCCTCCATCTCCGTCTCGGCAAATCCGTCGAAGATTCCAAATTCCAGCTTCGCCACCTGCGCACACTCCTTCTGGGATAGGTCGCCGAATCAGCCGATCGCCCTCACGCTTCCGCGACGTCGATGAGGATGCCGTCCGGATCGCAGAGCTGGAGCGCTCCGCGGTTGCAGCGCGCCAGGATCTCCATCCGTCGCGCGCCCTCCGTCTCGGCCTTCGCGCTGTTCGGGAAGAGATCCGGCCGCGCCTCCATGAGCTGATCGCGGTCCCGCTCGAACGCTTCGACGCTTTCCACCGCGAAACCCAGATGCTCGATGGCCGGCCGCTCGATACCGGTCCCGGCATAATCGCGAATGTCCCACGGGGCGATCACGAGCGTTACGCGGCCGTCCGACACGGCGAACTTCCCGTCCGCGTCCTGGCTAACCTGGAAATCGTACACGCGACCGTAGAACTCCGCCAGGAGCGCCGGATCCATCGCCCGAAGCTCGAAATGGCTGATGTGCCGAGGTCGCCAGGTATCTCCGCCGTCCGCATAGAATCCGCGCCGATTCTCCATCCCGGCCTGAGACAGGTCGAAGACGTTCCCCGCCGGATCGTGCGTGCCGATGCTCGCGAACGGACGATTCGCGGGACGTTTCAGAAAGTGCACCGCTGGAAACGCGGCCCGACTGCGCGCCATGACCGCCTCGACGTCGTCCACCTCGACGCCGAAGTGGTCGATCCCAGCCTGGCGGCCACCGCCGCGCCGGTTCACGTTCATCCCGATGTAACCGTCGGTCACCACCTGCGTCCGATCGGGTGCCATCCCAAAGAGAGACTGATAGAACTCGAGCAGCAGTCCCGAATTGCCGCTCGAGATCGCGACGTGCCTGATCCGCGCTGCCATCGTATCCTCCCGTGCGCCCCCTTCGGGGCGCGGATGATCGCGCTTCGCCACTGCCGCCGATAGTAGGCGGCCCACGATGGGGTGTCAACGATGGGGGATTGCGGTGGGCGGTTGCGGCTCAATGGAGCGTCCACTATGCTGGCTGGAGACCGCATCGGACTGCGCACCGTCCGAGGGAGGAAATCGTGAAGACGATCGATGAGCTGAACGCATGGCTCGGCGAGCACAACCTGGCTGGCCTCTGGGCCGGCATCCCGGCGAACGACCAGCTCACGCCGTACCTCTGGAAATGGGCGGACATCGAGCGCGGGGTCAAGGCGGCGACGGAGCTGGTTCCCATCGACACCGGGGGCCGGCGGACGATCAACGTCCGCCATCCCAGTTTCCCCAACCGCATGAGCAATACGGTCCACATGTCCGTCCAGTGCGTCATGCCGGGGGAGACGGCCGTCGCGCATCGGCACAACATGGCAGCCGTGCGCTTCATCATCAAAGGATCGCCCAACGCGTACACGGCCGTGGAGGGCGAGCCCATGCCGATGCAGACGGGCGACCTGGTGACTACCCCCAACTGGACGTGGCACGACCATCACAACGAGGGCGATGAGCCGGTCATCTGGCTCGACGGGCTCGACGTTCGCCTCGTGGGCACGTGGCGTATGCTCCAGCAGGAGTACGGTGACAAGGCGCACCCCCTGACGCGCGCGGCGGGGTTCTCGCAGGCGGTGCTGGGCCACGCGCGTCCCCTCTGGCTGAAAAGCGAGCACCGCACGCCGCCCATGCGCTATGCCTGGGCGGACACGGAGGCCGCGCTCGCGGCCCTCAAGGCGAGCGAGACCCTAGGCGATCCTTACGACGGCCTCAAGCTGGAATTCACCCACTCCCTGACCGGCGGGGCCACACTCCCCACGTTCACCTGCGAGATCCAGCTTCTCACGCCGCGGCGCGCGCTTCGACCCCACCGGCACATGAGCACGTCGATCTACCACGTGTTCCGAGGGTCCGGCGCCACCGTCGTGGACGGGCAGGCGCTCGAGTGGGAACAGGGGGACATCTTTCTCGTCCCCCCATGGGCGGTCCATCACCACGAGAACCGATCGGACTCCGACGCGATCCTCTTCTCGATGGACGACCGGCCGTCCGTGGCCGCGTTGGGCCTCTACCGAGAGGAGGAAGCGGAGCTGTAAGTCAGGCGCGGCTCACGGCGAGCGGGCTGTCCACGCCGCCCCAATTCTCCTCGCGAATGCCTTCTTTAAAGGCCGCGTAGCTGCTTCCGCGTCGGATCTGGATCATCGGGAAGTTCGCGGCCGGATCGCGGATCACGGCGATCGGGTCCTCTCCGCGCTCCACCTTCTCGACATTCTCCAGCAGCAGCTTTCGGAAGAGGAGGATCCCCTTGTCGGACGTCGTCAGATGCTCCGACGTCCGATCGGTGATCGGCCCCTGGGCGACCCAGGCCATCTCGTCCTGGCGATTGATATAGGTCGCCACCACGCGGCCGAGATCGTCGTACGCGAGCGGGTCCACGTGGACGACGGGCGCCCGCAGGGGCTCCCCTTCTTTCGGGCGCACTGCATCGATGATGAAGTCGCAGGTGTGGGTGTCGTCCACTGGCACCCGGAACTGAAAGCTCATCTGATTCGCGTTCCCCTGGGCGAGGATGTTGGGGAACAGGACCGGATGACCAATCGTCCAGTCCGGCGAGTCGTCCGGCTGCCCCTCGAGCAGCCGGCGCTTGTAGATACCGTACTCGAACACCTCGAAGTCGATCTTGAGGTGCCGCGCGGGATTGAGCATGGGCGGCAGACCCATGCGCTTCATCACGTAGTTCCCGTACACGCCGTGGAGGTGCTCGAAGTGCGCCGGGTCGAAGGAGTTATCCATGCACTGGAGCCAGTTGCAGTTCAGCAGCGTCGGCGTGATCGTCTTGTTGAGGTCTTCGCGGATGAGCATGTCCCATCGGGGTACGAGCGGCCTGGGCTCGGGGCCAAGGTAGGCGAAGATGACGCCCCCGAGCTCTTCGACTGGATAACCGATCGTCCTCAGTGGCAGACACGCCGGCTCGAAGGGCATGTCCACGACCTGACCCTGTTGGTTGTAGGTCCAGCCGTGGTAGGCGCAACGCAGCCCGTTCTCCTGCGGGATGCCATAAGCGAGAGAGATGCCCCGGTGCGCGCATCGCTCCCCGATCAGCCCGAGCACGCCCCCATCGGTTCGGAACAGGACGAGGTCCTCGCTGAGCAAGCGCACCGGGCGCACGGGGTCCTTGTCCAAGTCGGCTACTGTCGCGATGGCGTGCCAGTACCGCCGCAAGAGGTTCCCCATCGGGGTCCCCGGACCGGTCTGCGTCAGCCGTTCCTGCTCCTCGCGCGTCAGCATCGTCTACACTCCTCGCCGGAATGCCCTGACTGTGGCACAGGGCCGCGTCGTGCGTCAACTGATGCTGGTCCATCGGACGCGCCGCATCGAAGGCTCGTCCGGGCGGTTCCGCTTCCGCCGCTCTTGAAGGCTGGCGAAGCGTCGGCTTGCCGCGTTCCCTTCTCAACCGCGCTTCCCTCGTGGTAACGTACGGCGCGGGGCTTCGGACGGTACCTTCCACGAAAGGGGAAATCCTCTTGCAGCTTGTGCGTCGATTTTGCCTTGCCGCGCTTCTACTTCTCCTCATGACCGGTTGCACGCAAGCGGGCGCTCCGTCCCGCACCCAGGGGACGCCGTCCAGCTCCGCTACTTCCGACACCGCGACCGACCGAACCCGAACCCTCGTCATCGCGATTCGCGTCGAGCCTATTTCGCTCGCCTACAAGCAGCAGGCGCGCGGCGTGACCCTCACGACGACGCTTCGCCTGTTCAACGCGAACCTGGTCCTGTTCAATCAGCGCGGACAGCCGGTGCCGTATTTGGCGTCGCAGCTGCCGCAGCTCAACACCGACACGTGGCAGGTGTCGCCTGACGGCCATATGGAGACGACCTACAAGCTCAAGCCCAATCTCGTGTGGCACGACGGCGAGCCGCTTACGGCGGACGACTTCGTGTTCTCGTGGCGCGCTTTTACAACATCCGGTCTCGGCACCCCGAACTCACCGCCCGACAGCCTCATCGACGAGGTGGTGGCTCCCGACCCTTTGACCGTAACCGTTCGGTGGAAGCGGCCATATTACGACGCGGGCATCTTGTCCGACCAGTTTCCGCCGCTACCCAAGCACATCCTCGACAGCGCCCTGCAAACATCCACACCCGAAGTTTTCGCCGCCAATTCCTACTGGACTCAGGACTACATCGGCGCGGGCCCGTTCCGCCTGGACCGATGGGAGCCCGGCGCGTTCATCGAGGCCACGGCCTTCAACCGTCACGTCCTCGGCGCGCCGAAGATTGGCCGCGTGCGGATCATCTTCATCGGCGACCCCAACACGACCCTGGCGAACCTGCTGGCCGGCGAGGTGCAGTTCTCGGCTGACGACTCGATCCGGTTCGAGCAGGGGCTGACCCTGCAGCGGGAGTGGGGCCCCACCGGCGGCAGCGTGCTCGTGAAACCGAGCCTGTGGCGCTCCAGCTACGTCCAGTTTCGCCCGGAGCTTCTGGCCACGCCCGGCTTGGCGGATCGTCGAGTTCGCAAGGCGTTGGCCCTGACGATGGACAAGCAGGGGCTCAATCAGGCCCTCTTCGAAGGCCAGGGGATCATGTCGGACGTCCCATTCGTTCCCAGCACGGTCGACTATTTCTCGGCCATCGAGCCAATGGTGACGCGGTACCAGTACGACCTGGCCCGAGCACAGTCGCTCCTCACCGACGCCGGCTTCGCGCGGGGCGCGGACGGCGTTTGGGCCAGCCCGAGCGCTGGGCGGCTCTCCTTCGGCCTCACCACCACGTCGTCGAGCCAGAACGAGTCCGAGCTTTCGATCCTGGGCGCGAGCTGGCGCCAAGCGGGTTTCGAGGTCAGCGAGTCCGTGCTCCCCGTGGCCCAGGCGCAGGACGGCCAGGCGCGATCGAGCTTCCCCGGCCTTTTCACCTTCAGCACGCCGCTCGGCGAGGACACCCTCGCCGCACAGACGACAATCGCCATGCCGCGGCCGGAGAACAGGTGGATCGGATTCAACCGAGGCGGATGGTCCAGTCCACAATTCGACCGGATCGCCGACGAATTCAACGGTACGCTCGACCAGCAGCAGCGGGTCAAGCTCATCGGGGAGATGCTCCAGATCTACACGGAGGAGGTGCCCGCGCTGCCGCTCTACTTCAACCCGATTCCGGTCGCGCACGTCGCGGCGCTCCACGGCCCGCAGACGGTCGCCCCGGAATCCGACATCGCATGGAACGTTTACGAGTGGGAGCTGCGGTAGGGCGGGCTGACGCTCCGCCTTGGGCTCCGGAGCCGATGTGAAAGGGAATGCGGCTCGCGGCGCGGCCGCCATCAGGCCGTGGCCGCCGTCTGATACATGAGGCCGAGGATGATCCCGTACACGACGTGGGAGACGATGACAGAGATGGGCGTGCGGCGGCCGTAGTTCAGCGCCATGAACCCCGGCGGTTCGAGCTCCTTCGTCGGCGTCGGCCCGCGCTGCTCGCTCGCCATCCGCGGATGCAGGCCCGGCAGGATGGGCATGAGCGCGACCAGAACGAAGATCCCGTGCACCAGGCCCATTGCCGCTCCGGCCCACCAGGTGGCGTCTCCCTGCGTCTCGAAAAGCGCACCGTACACCAATGCAATCCACCAGCCGTTCAGGAGGTGGACCACAAAACCCAGGAGCCGCGCGCGATCGCGATCGGGCGTAAAAATCGTTCCGAGCATGAATGGGACACTCATTCGCGTCAGTCGCAGGCTCTGGCTCCCGGACATCATCGTCGTCATGACGACTGTTGCCACGAATCCCGCGGTGAGGGCGCTCTGCCAGTTCATGCAGGGTCCTGGACGACCAGGCTGGGACGCTCGGCGGCTGGCACCTCGCTCCGCAGGCCCATGGCCTCACAGAGAGACAGCGCCGCGTTGATCAACCCCACGTGGGTGAACGCCTGGGGGAAGTTCCCGAGCGCGGCCCCCGATTCAGGATCGATTTCCTCAGCAAACAGGCCGAGATCGTTTGCATAGTCGAGCAGCTTGCTGATGGCCGACTGGGATTCCGCAACACGACCCGCGAGCGCCAGGTACTCAGCCGCCCAGAAGCTGCAGATCCCGAACGCGGCCTCACGTCCTGGCAGACCATCGTCGGTGCCCGGCTGGTAGCGGTACATGAGACCATTTGTGCCCAGGATGGAACGAACCCGCTCAAACGTCGCGTGCATCCGCGGGTCGGTCGCGCCGGCGTACGCGTAGAAAGGCAGAACCAGGAGCGCCGAGTCCACTTCGTCCCCGTCGAAGATCCGGACGTAGCTCCCGATGCGCGTATTGAAGCCCCGCGATTCGATCTCGGAGCGAATCGCGTCGCGCTCGCGACGAAATCGGCTGACGTCGCCGCGCACGTGGCCGGCCCCGTGCATGGCGATCAGCCGATCGAGCGCCACCCAGCAAAGAACCTTCGAATGGGTGTAGTGAAAGCGCCCGGCGCGGGCTTCCCAGATCCCGTCGTCGGGCTCGCGCCACCGCTCGCAGACCGTGTGGCCGATCCCCTCCAGCAGCTCCGCGGTTTGTTGGTCTAGCTCTCCGCCACCGCCCGTGAAGTGGGCCGCCGCTTCGACCACTTCGCCGTAGACGTCGAGCTGGAACTGGGCGTGCGCGCCGTTGCCGATCCGAACGGGGCGCGATCCCTGGTACCCCTCGAGATACGTGAGCTCCGTCTCCGCGAGGTGCGATTCCCCGTACACGTCGTACACGACCTGGAGCGCCGGCTCCGTAATCCGCGTTGTGTGAAGTATCCAGGAAAGGAACGCCACGGCTTCTTCGCGGTACCCCAAGTCGTACAGCGCGCGCAGCGTAAAGGAAGCGTCTCGCAACCAGCAGTATCGATAGTCCCAGTTGCGCACGCCGCCAATGGTCTCAGGCAGGGAAGTTGTCGGAGCGGCCAGGACCGCTCCGGATGGCGCGTACGTCAGAAGCTTGAGGGCGAGGGCGCTCCGCACGACGGCGTCGCGGAAGGGCCCACGGTACGTGCACCGCCCGGCCCAGTCGGTCCACCACCGGACCGATCGCTCGATTCGCGCATGGGCATGCTCTCCAAGGGGCGGGATCACCGCCGGCGCGTCGTCGCTGAAGGTGAGGGATAACACATACCGGTCGCCCGCTCGGATGGTGAAGGCGCCCCTGGCCGCTCTTCCATTCGCATCGATCCGTACTGGCAGCTCGGAGCATAGGACGAGCGCGCCGCGCGAAGTCTCGCACCAGATCCCGAATGGGCCGCGCTGCACCAGCGAGACCTCGCCTCGGGCATAGTCGGGCGCTGGCTGGTAGACGACCTCTAGCGCGACCTCACCACGGAGCCCCTCAACCGCGCGAAGCACCTCGTGGTGGGGCGCGAGGGTGGCGCGCTTTTCCTCTTCCGACATGACCGAAAAGCAGTCGCGCAATGCGACGACGCCATCGTCGGTGGCGAAGACGGTTTCCAGCACATTGGAGTCAGGGATGTATCGTCGCTCGGTTCGATATCGACCGCTGGGAGCGATCTGGAATCGGCCGCCGCGGTCGGCGTCGAGGAGAGCTCCGAGCACCGACGGGCTGTCAAACCTCGGGAAGCAGAGCCAATCGATGGACCCGGACGTGGATACGAGCGCAGCGGTCCGGCAGTTCCCGATCAGTCCGTACTGTCCGATGGGAGCATAGCGGTCTCGGTGTCCGTCAATCGGCCGCATAGCACCCGGCGAGGAGTCGCCCCGCAAAGACGGTCGCCCGCCCCATGGCCAGCGCCGCGAGGGGCGTCATCACCGCGTGGCCTCGTCCCCAGGCGCTGCGATCAACCGGAGGTCTGCGCGGACGGCAGAGGACAGTACAGACCCTGGCTCTCCAATCGAAAGGTGGTGTTGAACCGACTGCGAAAGTTTTCCTGGGCCACGATCGCCGCCAGCTCCACCAGCTGCGCCTCGTTGTAGAAGCGCCGCAATCGCGCAAACAGTTCGTCGGTGACGTTCGGCGGCGTGGACGTCATCGCATCCGCCAGCTCCAACGCGACGCGCTCTTCGGGGGCGAAAAGATCGCTCGTCGCGTAGTGGGCCAGTGCGGCGATCTTCTCGTCAGACGCGCCTTCCCTTCTGCTCCCGGCAGAGTTGCTATCGGTTCAGAAGGGACATCCGACAATGGTCGCAACGCGGGTATTCATCAGACGACGAAGCTGTTGGGAGATGCCGCCAGCTTTCGAGATCCCTTGGTCTAGCTCCCGGGCGCCTCGCTGGATAGTTGGCGCGTGGCCGTACAGGCTCGGGGCGGGCGGAGGAACGGCGGAACCCGGCTCTTGAGGCGGAACAACGAGCGGAATTCGCGGCACAGGCAGCACCTCGCATGTGGAATCGGAAGATGGCGCTCCGGAAAACGTTATAGCGGACGACCGCTAAGAAGGCGCAAGAACGCGTCTCGAGGCATCGACTCTCGAATGAGCCCGGAGATGTCGCCGCCGCCTTGCAGCGCTTCCGCCATCGTCTTCACCGCTGAGATCGCGTAGCGGGTAAACGCGGAGCCATAACTCACCCGGGCGACACCCAGCTCCTGTAGCTCGAGCACCGGAGGAGAGGACTCCCCAGCGAGGATGCTGAGCGGGGCGCGAATCTCACGAACCAACGTGCGGATGCAATCGCGGTCGCCCGGACGGAAGATGAAGATGCAGTCCGCGCCTGCCTCCGCATACGCGTTTCCGCGCGCAATCACCTCGTCCATGCCTTCCGCGTGCGTGCCGACCGTCCCGAAAACATCAATGCGCGCGTTGAGGAAGAAATCGCTCCCGATCGCCGCTTTTGCCGTCATCACCGCCTGGATCTTCTCGACCTGGCGAGAAAGGGGGACAAGTGTCATCGGCGTGCCATGAGCATGGTAGTCGCTGTCTTCGAGATTCATCCCTGCCACACCGGCCGCCACAAATGCGCGGACCGTCGCCTCCATCGCGTCCGGACCGCCGTAACCTTTCTCACCATCCGCGTTGACTGGCACGGCAACGGCGGCAGCCATTTCTCGATATACCTCGGCCGTGCCATCTCGTCCGAACAGCTCCTCGTCGTACAGGCCGTGAACCGCGGCAATTCCCCCGCTCGTCCCCTGGATCGCCGGGAACCCGAGCGACTCGAACAGGCGCGCCGAAAGGACGTCGTACGCGCCGGGCATGACCAGGATCTTCGGGTCATGGAGGAGCTGACGGAGCCGTCGGCTCTTGGCGTTTGCCGCTGCGACGACTTCAGGCTGCAAATCGATCATTTGCGCTCATTCCCTTCCGCGGGCGTTCTACCCGTCGCTGCGACTCAGTGTCAATGGTCCGATGTGCGGGGACCGACAGATCCTATACACCCCGGGCGGGAGCGCTATGCACGGTACGTCGCGGCGCTGTATGAATCGGCGCAGTTCGCATCGGGGGCGGGGATGGAGCGCTATCGGGAATGGTGGCCCTTTGATCCGCCG
>DASRDP010000032.1 GCA_035652535.1 Chloroflexota bacterium | reverse complement strand
GCCTTGAGGTCGAGGGCCTGGGTGGGAGGGAGGACGTTGTCGCTTCCGAAGTCGATGCTGCCAGAGAGGACGTCGGCGAAGAGGGTGTTCGGGTCGGCGACCTGGCGGACGATGATGCGGTCGACTTTGGGCCGGCCGAGGAAGTAGTCGGGAACGGCGTCGAAGATCACGTCCTCGCCCGGCGTGAACTCCATGAGCTTGAAGGGGCCGACGTGCACGTAGGCCGTCGTCCAGTAGGGTTTGGCGAGAAAGCCGGCGGTGTCCTTCTGGCCGACGACCAGGCTGTCGAAGTCCTCCTCGAGGAGGTGAGCCGGCATCGGCCAGAAGGCGCGCAGGCCGATGGCGTCGGCCATGTAGTAGGGCTGTTTCCACGTAATGGCGAAGGTGCGATCGTCCGGCGCCTCGGCCGACTCCATTAGGGTGGAGGGTCCGATGTCGATGAACGGGAGGGACCGCTCCTGCAGCATCTGGAAGGTGAACAGAAGATCGTGGGAGTTCAGGGGGACACCGTCCGCCCACTTCACGTCCGGACGCAATTTGTAGGTCGCGACCATCCGGCCGTCGGGCAGCAGGCGAAGCCCGCCGTTGTCCTGGGTCGGCTGTTCGGCCAGGAGCCGCGGGATTGGGCGGCCCGTGGTCTTGTCGGCCGTGAACAGCGCCTGCGAGTGAATTTCGATGAAACCGAGGCGCCCGCCCCCGGTATTCGAGCTGCCCGCGATGGAGAAGGCGTCGAGCACGGCGCCCATGCCCATCACGAGGGTCTTGTGCTGGGCGGGCTGGTCGGCGGTCGAATTCTCCCGTGGGCTCGGGCCCGCGCCCCGGCCCGCCGGCGGCTGGGCGCATGCTGCGAGGAGGGAAGCGATGCACAGCGCCGCCTGGAGCCCGACGATCCGCCTCGCCTGTATAGTTGCGGCCACGGTGAGCACCTCCCCGTATACCCGCCCGTGCCCGGGCTGGGTCAACCATTGGGCCGATAGTATTTCGCGGCGCGGGATCGCGCCACCCGGAGGAGAACCCATGCGAATAGATGTACTTCCCCCGCATCCGGAGCTTGAAGGCCGCGTCGCCGTGGTGACGGGCGCCGCGCGAGGCATGGGCCGGGCCTACGTCGAGGGCTTCCTCGCGGCGAAGGCGCGCGTCGTGGCGACGGACCGGACGTGGGCCGGCGTCGAGGATTTTCACCGGCGGCTGGATGCGAGCCCGGAGGCGCTCGCGCTGGACGTGGACGTCACGGACGATCGACAGATCGACGCCGCCTTCGCGGCCACGATGGAGAGATTCGGGACGGTGGACGTCTTGATCAATAACGCGGCGCTGCTGCAGATGTTCCTGGTCAACAAGACCGGTCGCACCACGACCCTCGAGACGAGCGACGACGATTGGGTCAAGAGCTTCGGCGTGAACGTCTTCGGCGCGCTGAAGGTGACGCGCCGGTTCATTCGCCCGATGATCGAGAAGCGCCGGGGCAGCGTGATCAACATCGTAAGCAGCGGCATCCTGGCCTTCTCCCACGGCGGGGCGTACGCGGCGCTACGGCCGAACTCGCGCGAGATGCCCTACATGGCCTCGAAGGCGGCGCTGGCGACGATGAGCTTCTACCTCGCGGACGAGGTACGCCAGCACAACGTCGCCGTGAACATCATGATCCCGGGCCACACGCGTGGCTCCTGGTTCGACGACACGGTCCGCGAGCGGATCGCGGCCGGCATGGCGCCGGGCCGTCGGCCGGTCGTGCCGGAGCACATGCTCCCGCTGGCCCTCTACCTGGCTGGCCAGGACGCGACTGGCGTGACGGGCAGGATGTTCGACGTGATGACGTGGAACGAGGAGCACGGGTTCGGGGGCTACGAGCGGTGGCAGGACCTGAGCCTACCCGAGGACATCGAGCGAGCCTTCGCCTCGGCAAGCGCGCCCATCACGCCCGGGTCAAGCGCAACGACCGCGCGGTAAAGAAGGCCGGCGTCAACCGGCTCCGTCGCGGCCCACGGGGGGAACGGTAAGGATAACATTCTAGTGGTATGACCCGAACCGAATCTTCGAGGCATGATCTTGTGCGAGAGATCAGCTCGACCGTCACGACCAAGGGGCAGGTGACCCCCCGAACGTTCGCAGTACAATGGGTGACGCTATCCAGGCTCCCTCTCATCCTGTAATCGAGCTCACGACGGAAGGAGATTAGCTATGGTGCGCGAGGCCATCCCAACCGAGGGCGGACGCGAGCGCGCGGCGGGCATGGTCGCCGGCGTCAAGGCCGGCGGCTTCATCTTCTTTAGCGCCATTCGCGGCACGGCGCCCGGCACGCGCCAGATGAGCGACGACACCAAGGAGCAGGCCCGCCAGGCGTTCGAAAACCTGAAGGGGCTGCTGGCGGCCTCGGGCGCAACCCTCGACCACGTCGTCAAAGTCACCCTCTACCTCCACGATCTGAAGTACCGAACGCCATTCCACGAGGTGTGGATGGAGTACTTCCCCACCAACCCGCCCGCCCGGATCGCCGTGCGCGTGGCTGACGCCAACACCCAGCCGGGCGGCAACGCCCACTTCGCGCTCGACGTGATCGCCCTCGCGCCCTGATCGTAGGTTCCGCTTCCCGCCCCGATGAAGCGGAGCGCCATCGGCTGCTGACCGCCTTCCTCACCCTCTAAGTCTGCTCGGGAGCGATAAACATGCCACTCTTCGACCTGCGAACGTTCCTGGCCGAATCGGACCGCATGGGCGAGCTGAAGGTCATTCGAGGGGCGGACCCGCACCTCGAGATCGGCGCGATCGCCGAGCTGGCGCTCGACCAGGACGGACCCGCGCTCCTCTTCGACGACGTCGTCGGTTATCCCACCGGTTACCGCGTGGCTTCGAATGTCACCAGCAGCCGGCGGCGCGCCCTCATGGCGCTCGGCATGGACATTGGGCTGCCCGAGGAGGAGATCGCTCCCAAGTTCCAGGACATTTTCGAGCAGTACAGACCGGTCCCCCCGCGCGTCGTCGATAGCGGGCCGATCCTCGAGAACGTCCAGACGGGCGCCGACGTCGATCTGCTCCAGTTCCCCGTTCCCCACTGGCACGAGCTGGACGGCGGGCGCTATATCGGCACTGGGCTCGGCGTGATCCAGCGCGATCCGGATACGGGCGCGGTGAACGTCGGCGCCTATCGGGTGCAGCTCCACGATCGCAACACGCTGATGATCTTCTCCGAGCCGGACAGCGACGGACGCAGCATCATGGAAAAGCACTGGAAACGCGGGGAGGCGTGCCCGGTCGCCATCACCTTCGGTCCGGAGCCGCTCCTCTTCCTCAGCGCGTGCTCGACGAACGGCTCGCCGCGCCACTCCATGGAGGAGTACGAATATACGGGCTACCTCGCCGGCGAGCCGGTGCCCGTCATCCGCGGCTCCGTGACCGGCCTGCCGATCTCGGCCGGCTCCGAGATCGCCATCGAGGGAGAGATCCCGCCACCCGACCGCGAGAGTCACGTCGAGGGGCCGTTCGCGGAGTGGACCGGATACTACGAGTACTCGTCGACCCCGGAGCCGGTCATCCACGTGAAGGCGCTCTACTACCGGACCGATCCGATCCTCTACGGCGCGCCCCCGTTCAAGCATGATAAGCACTACGTGTTCCCGATCCAGATCCGAAGCGCCGGTCTGCTCCGTCACTTTCAGCAGCTCGAGATCCCCGTGCGCAAGATCTGGGACTTCCGACCCCTGGGCGCGACCGTCTTCGCCATCGAGCAGCAGCAGCCCGACGACGTACGGCGCCTCATGGACGAGCTGGACACGATGGGCTCGACGAGCCGCATGCTCATCGTCGTCGACCACGACGTGGACATCCGCGACCCCATGGAAGTGCTGTGGGCGGTCGGGACCCGCTTCGATCCCGAGGAGGCGCGCACCAGCATCGTCCAGAGCCGATGGCTCCTGGACCCCCTCCGCCCCATCGAGGAGCGCGAGAGCCGGAACGCCCTGCCGTACAAGCGGCTCATCATCAACGGCTGCCGGCCCTTCGACCGCCTCGAGAACTTCCCGCCGGTGAATCGCTTCAGCGATCAGCGCCGACGCGAGACCTGGGACAAGTGGAAGATGGCGGAGTGGGCAATACCGACCGTGAAGTAGCGAAGAAGAGGGACGCCATGCTGACGAAAGAAGAGAATGACCTGCTGACCCAGACTGGACCCGGCACCCCGTGCGGCGAGCTCATGCGCCGCTACTGGCAGCCGGCGGCCCTGTCCGAGGAGCTGCCCCCCGGCGGCGCACCGGTCCCCGTGCGCCTCCTGGGCGAGGACCTCGTCCTCTTTCGCGATGACGCTGGCCATCCGGGCCTCCTGAGCCTGCACTGCCCCCATCGGGGCGCCGACCTCTCCTACGGTCGGCTCGAGGACGGCGGGATCCGCTGCATCTACCACGGTTGGCTCTTCGACGTTTCCGGCCGGTGCCTCGAACAGCCCGGGGAGCCAGCCGGCAGCACCTTCCACGAGCGCATCCGTCACACCGCGTACCCATGCGTCGAGAAGAACGGGATCATCTTCGCCTACCTCGGCCCCGGCGAGCCGCCGCTGCT
>DASRDP010000031.1 GCA_035652535.1 Chloroflexota bacterium | reverse complement strand
ATCCAGCACCGTGCTACGGCGAGTACGCCAGGAGGGTTGGCGGGCCCTCGACCTGGTCGGGCCATGGCGCTGTGGCCAGCACCCAGAAGTCATGGGTGGACGGGGAGAGAGCCGGCGACCGATACATGAATTGGCCATCGTCGTTCGCGACAACGCTTCCCAGGTAATTCCCGTGGTCGGAGATGTGGACGCGTGCACCGGGGACCGTCTGGCCGACCAGCGCCATCGTCCCGCCCCACGTCGGGATGTAGGAGACCTTCGGCATATTGGGGATGAGCCAGAAGGGCTGGGACCAGGCCGTTCGCCCGTCGGCCATCGTCGCTTCGACGCGGATCCATCGCTCTTTCCCGTTTGGCCGGTAAGCCGCCCACGAGGGCGGACCCTCGGAGACCACGTTGCCGTCCTGATCGATGAAGCGGATCACCGACGCCTCGGGACTCACAGCGGTGATGGCGTCCTTGAGCACCCCTAGGACGCTGAAGCTCGGCCCATTGCTGGCATACAAAGCGCCCTTCTCGATGGAGCGCTTGATCGAGGCTTCGGTGAGCTGCGGGCTCTTGACCATGACCCAGCCCTTGTCGATCATGGAGGGATCGTGGGAGTCGTCCACGGCCACGGCCCAGATCCGGCTCGCCCACCCCTTGGCATTCAGCGCGTCTTGCCACAGCTGCGTGTTCCGAGCCTGGCGCTCCGCGGTTGTCGTCGCAACGGCATTGAAGATCTCGAACCCGAGATAGCCGTGGAGGTTCTGAAAGTCGATCCCCTTCCATCCGACCTGCCAGTCGGGGTGCGCCAGGATCGCGAAGCCGCCGTTCCCATCGATGGCGTCGATGCGATCCTGGGGCGGCAGATCATTGGGAACGGTGGTGGTTGTGAATGACGCGGTAATGTGCCCCTTTTCGGACGTGCTCTCGAACCCAGGGATCGCGACAAATGTCCCGTCGTTCACCTCGGTCGGATTCGAGACGACGTCGTGGTCTGTCAGGACCACGAACTGATACCCGTGCCGCTTGTACTCGAGAGCGTCCTGGGCGGGGGGCAAGCTGTTCCATCCGTCGAACGAGTTCGTCGTGTGCATGTGGAGCTGGCCCTTTCGGAATGAGCCGGCGTTCGCGTACGGATTGTCGATGATGAACGGGGTCGACCAGGTCTCCGCGACCTGCACGATGATGCTCTGCTCCACGACGGGGGCGTGGGCGTCGTTCAGCGAACGGGCGAGGATGCGATGGAACCCCGGCGACGGGTCAGACCAGAGGTACCGCCAGCGGCCTGGCTCAGTCGCATCGAGGTCCGCGGGCTTCCAGTCGTTCGATCCATCGATGGAGACTTCTACCGGATCCGGGTCTCCGTCATTTGGATCGACCGCTGTCCCTTCGACCAGGACCAGGTCTCCGTCGCCGACGACTGCCGAGTCGGTCGGGCTCGTGATTCGAAGCGGGCCAGATTGCGGGTCGAAGAAGCTCGCGAGCGCGCGGTCGCGCACGCCGAAGAGGTCGCCGAGGAACGGCAGGGCGAGCACCACGACGAGGATGAAGCCGATCGTCGGCTGCCGGACCATGCCCGGCCGACGCAACGCCATCGGACGCCGCCGGCGAAGGGGACGCTCGATCACAAACGTTCTCGGGCTGAAGAATTCGATGGGCTCAATACTATCACAAAATTAAGATGCATCTAAGAAGTTGCCATTTGGGAGGAACAACTCGAACCACGACCGCTCGCGTGCTTGCTCTGCCAATCGGCTATTGCGGGAGTGATCTCGGAGGCCGGTCCCGAGTGTCCACACAACCTGCGACGTGCGCGCGTTCCGCATCAGCGCGCATTTCAGCCGGCCATGTTGAGTCAGTCGCTCTCGCCTTGGGAGACAGGCTCGGTCGTAGACGGCACGAGGTGAACACGTGGGATGGCCACACGCTCGCCCACTTCGACGCGGACGGTTTCAGACCAATCCAGGTAGCCCTCTGCCGCGAGCGTCACGGTGTGGTCGCCCGGTCGGAGACGCATCTACCCTCAAGCCTCTCTCTCGTTCGCCGACAAGCGGGCGCCTACCATCGTTGCGCCCACCGCGGGGCGTCGCTGCTCTCTGGCGTGATCCGCGACCCGACCCGCGCCCTCGCCGACACGAACTTCGACGCCGCCCGCGATTTGCACGGGCGCGCGACCTGGCCGGACAGAGTCCTGGTAGATCCGAGACGCAACGCAGCGGTCTTTGCCGGATAGCGTTCCACCGTGAGCGGACGAGCGGCCGCTGGGCTCGCCTGGCAGTGCGGGTTTCGGCGCTGCGTCAGACCGCGAGGCGCACCTCTCGAGCGGCGAGGACCACGAGCGCCGCCTTCTGTCTTGCCATCTCGCGGCTGAGCGTCATCAGGCCGCAGTCGGGCGCGACGAGCAGATGATCGGGCTCGACGTAGTCGAGGGCGGCCCGGATTCGGCTGGCGACGACCTCCACCGGCTCGAGGGGCGAGTCTCCCGGGTCGACGCAGCCGAACATGATGAGACGCCCGGCGCACCGCTCGAGGATCGCCGGGTCGTAGCCGCTCCGCGCGAACTCCAGGGAGAATCCGCCGATCCGCGTCTCCATCAGCGCGTCCAGCAGCTCTGGGTATTCATATTCGTGCTGCGGGTCGCCGGTGCCGGGATATCCGTAGCACAGGTGGACGATGGTCGGGACCGTGATACCCTCGAGGCAGCGATCGAGCGCGCGGGCACCATACGCGCGCACCTTCTCGTGGTACCGCGTCATTGCGGGCTCGTCGATCTGGAGCACGTCGCAGCCCGCCGCCTGCATGTCGAGCAGCTCGAGGTTCAGCGCGGTCGCCAGGTCCATGGCGAGCGCGGCTTCGTCGCCGTAGAACTCGTCGACCGTCGTATCGACGACGGTCATGGGGCCGGGGACGGACATCTTCAGGGGCAGCTCGGTGTGGGCGCGGGCGAACTCGACCTCGCTGATCATGCTCCGCTGCCCGCGTCCGATGCGTCCCACGATTCGTGGGACCAGCCGGGCATTTCCGACCTTGCGGCGAATCTCCCGCATCCGCCGGTTCACGAGATCGACGCCATCCAGCCCGCCGAGCAGGTGGTTGATGAAGCCGACCCGGCGCTGCTCGCCGTCGGTCACGAGGTCGAGCCCCAGCATCGCCTGCTCGTGCAAGGAGAGGGCCGTGGCGTCATCCTGGGCTTCTCGGAGCGCGCCACCCTCGAGGAGAAAGACGATATCGTTGCGCTCGCGCCTGCCGAGCCACCCGGGGCGCGGGAAGCTGCCAACAGTCGTCGCGGCGACTGGCGGGAGATCCATGGACTATTGTCCGTCCGACGGGCCGACTGGGCTAGCAGCATTCAAAAGCCGTTCTCCCAGAGCCTGTCCGAAGGACTCCGTCTGCAGTTCGACCAGCGTGCCCCGAGCGTAGCCCAACGGCTCACGATGATCGGGCCCGGCGACGGCATCAGCCGGCTACCGAGGCGCGCGGGCCAATCCAGCACCCGCCACGGCGGCATCGCGCGTCAGGGTGAGGTGCGGGAACGCGGCCCGCCAATCGGTGCCGTCGATGACGCGCGAGAACGTGTCGATGTGGCCATGTTGGTCGTGGCCCGCGTCGGCGATGAGGTTGGGCGGCTCGGCCCCATTGGCGCACGCGCGCACCGTGCGGAGCAGATAGTTGCGGACCGCGATCACGGCCCTGTCGCTCGCCCCCAGATGCTCCCGGCTACGGTCGTAGATCGGACCCATGGTCTCGGTGGCGCACGAGTCGTGGATCACGAAGTTGGACCCCATCCCGGTGAAGTTCACCGTGCGCTGAAGCTCGCGGTCCTGAAGGTAGTGATTCGCCTTGTTCCGCACCTTGTGGTAGTCGGCCGTCCAGAACTGCTCCTGCATCAACCGGTTGCGCTCACCGACGTTCAGGTCCAGATTGAAGCGCCACGAGTGCTCGTCGTCCCCGGCAGGCACGTACATGTGGACGCTGCCGGTGCCGCCGGCCGGGATCCAACACAGCATGGGCATCACGATGCTGGATACGCGCACGTACGTTCGGCCCGGCCCGGCGTCCCGAAGCGCGACCAGGCGCATGCCGAAGTCGGTCTCTTCGGTCACATACTCGCGCATGGGGTTGCGGTAGTAATCGCGCATGTGGCCGGTGGCCTCGAATTGCCAGTGGAGATATTGCAGGTGCGTGGTGTCACACTCGCCCTCGACGCCCTGCAGGTAGTTGCACTCCTGTAAGGTCTTCGTCGCCTGGGTGCTGCCCGCCGGCGCGGTCGTGAACTCATACGCGGGAAAGAGCGGCATCCGATCGGGCGGCCCCATGTACGCGAACACCACCCCCGCAGCCTCTCGCGTCGGATACGCCGTATGGTGGAGCTTCTCCTTGAAGCGGCTGCCCGCTGGCTCGGCCGGCGTGTCCACGACGTTGCCGTCCACGTCATACTTCCAGCCGTGGTACACGCAGCGCAGCCCGCACTCCTCGTTGCGCCCGTAAAACAGCGACGTGCCTCGGTGGTGGCAGTGCTCGTCGAGGAGGCCGACGCGCCCCTCGGAATCGCGAAAGGCGACCAGCTCTTCGCCCATGAGGCGGACCTGCACCGGCGGACAATCTGGCTCCGGGATCTCTTCGGAGAGCAGCGCGGGAATCCAGTACCGACGAAACAGGTCGCCCATGGGTGTGCCCGCGCCGGTGCGGGTGAGCAGCTCGTTCTCTTCTTTGGACAGCATCGATGGCCTCCAGTGCGACGGCGGGTGACCGGGATAGTACCGGGCGGGCCGCGGTCGTGCCAACTCCTGCGCGGCGCGGGTCCGGCGCTGCCTCGCCTCGGACGCGGGATGGGCGCAGCCCTGGCTGCACACGCCCGCCGGGTCGGTTCACCGGCCCGTAACCTCTGGCTACGAGCGCGGCAAGCGCTGGCAACGAGGATCTTTGTGCCAGTGTGGATCCAAGTCCGCCGGCGTGGGCCTTCCGCGTCCATGAGCTCGAGCCGCGCGTCGCCATCCGATTGGGCACATCGTGGCTGCGTCACGGTGATGGCGGCCGCGGGCTGCGGAATCGCCGTGTACCTGTCGCTGTACCAAGTCGGCTGGAGCGCTGGTGTTTGGGGCCCGATCTTCGGCGACGGAACCGGGCGCGTGGTCCGATTCCGGCATCTCCGTCGGTACGGTATACGCGGAGACCCGCACGTCCTCGATCGGCGCCTCGGCACGGGCGGCCATCGTGCGTCAGACCAGCTCACGGACCCGATCTGAGAGGACGGTGAGCGCGATCTTCTGGCGATTCGGCTCCCCTCGGATGAGCGATTCGGCGAACTTGACGGCCTGGTCGCGGGTGACCTTCGCCGGCATGGGGGGCTCGAAGGGATCGACCACGGCTTCGACGATGGTCGGGGCGCGCACGGCGAGCGCCTCGTCCAGGATGCGCCCGCAATCGCGGGGCTCTTCGATCCGGAACCCGACTCCGCCGCAGGCCTCCGCGAACTTCACGAAGTCGATGGGCTGGAGGTCGCACCCGAATTCGGGATTCCCGAGGAACACCATTTGCTCCCACTTGATCTGGCCGAGGGTGTTGTTCCGCACGATCACGATCTTCACGGGGAGCTGGTACTTGACGCAGGTCGCGAATTCGGCCATCAGCATCGAGAACCCGCCGTCGCCGACGAACCCGATGCACTGCCGGGCCGGATGCGCGATCTGGGCGGCGATGGTGTAGGGCAGCCCATTCGCCATGGTCGCGAGATTCCCCGAGAGGGAATACATCTGGCCGCGCTTCGCGCGAATCGCCCGAGCGAACCACGTTGCGATGGTGCCGCTGTCCGACGATACGATCGCGTCGTCCCGTAGTCGATTCCCCAGCTCCCAGGCGACGACCTGGGGCTTCATCGGGACGGCGTCGCTGGTCCCGCGCTCTTCGACCAAGCGCCACCAATCGCGCATCCCATCCTGGGCTTTCTTGAGGAAGCCGCGGTCCTCCTTTCGTCGCAGCAACGGCAGCAGCGCGCGCAGCGTGTCGCGCGCGTCGCCGACGAGCCCGATCTCGGCAGGGTAGCGCAGCCCGATCCGCATCGGATCGAGGTCGATCTGTACGGCGCGGGCCTGGCCGGGCTTGGGCATGAACTCGATGTACGGGAACGACGACCCGACGATCAGCAGCGTGTCGCACTGCTCGAGGGCCTCCTGGGACGGAGCGGTCCCCAGCAGCCCGATGCTGCCGGTCGTGTACGGGCTATCGTCCGGCACCGCGGCCTTCCCGAGGAGCGGCTTCACGATGGGCGCGGCGAGGGCCTCGGCCGCGTCCTCCAGCTCGCCGGCGGCGCCGAGCGCCCCGCGCCCCGCAAGGATGGCGACGCGTGAGCCCGCGTTCAGGAGCTGCGCTGCCCGTTCCAGGGTTGCCCCATCGGTGACCGGCGCAGGCCGCGCGTAGACGTCAGACGTGTGGTTGGGGACGTTTCGGTGGGTGTGCTCCTTCCGCTTGGCGGCCGCTTCCTGCAGATCGGTGGGGAAGGTGATGTGCGCCACGCCCCGATACGCCAGCGCCGTCCGGCAGGCCAGGTCCGCCAGGTTCTCGACGTGGGACGGACCCATGACGCGCTGGTTGAACACGGCGACGTTCTCGAAGAGCTTGTCCAGCTCGACATCCTGCTGGGTGTGGGTCCCAATGA
This sequence comes from Chloroflexota bacterium, assembly GCA_035652535.1. Classification (NCBI taxonomy): domain Bacteria; kingdom Bacillati; phylum Chloroflexota; species Chloroflexota bacterium. The sequence continues at coordinate 7,031 of DASRDP010000031.1, read as the reverse complement.
GGTCGTGGTACGCCATCCCCGTGAGAGCGAGGACCGGCTGGCCGTCCAGCTTGGCGTCGTAGAGGCCGTTGAGCAGGTGGATGCCGCCCGGTCCGGAGGTGGCGAGGCAGGCGCCGAGCTTGCCCGTGTACTTTGCATAGCCGCACGCCATGAACGCGGCCGCCTCTTCATGGCGGACCTGCACGAAGCGCACGTCCTTCTGGCGCTTGCGAAGCGCTTCCATGATGCCGTTGATGCCGTCGCCCGGCAGTCCGAAGATCACGTCGACGCCCCAGTCGTGGATCGCATCGATGAGGACGTCCGCCGCGGTATCCGCCATGATTGCGCTCCCGAGTCCCCTCATTGCGCGAAGCGGGGGACGACCCAGAGTCTCGCGCGGGAGGGTGGCCGGCGCCGTGGAACTCGGTGAACGCTCCGTGAACGCGCGGCGCACGCGCTCGCGCACGGCCCGAGGCGCGACGAGGAAGGGCTTGGCCTTACGCCGTGCTGCGCGCTATCACGACCTCGTGTGCCGGCGATATCGTGGCTGAGCGTGGTCCGCCACGAGGACGTGGTGTCGGCGCACGACACCACGAAAGGGCCCTCCGCTTTATTCTTGACGAGCCCCTTCCCGAGCGATTGTTGAAGCTATTGGTCAGATGGCGTATGACCCAGATTGACGCGGCTGTGATCCGGCCGGAGAGCGCATGACTCTTATCCTGAACCATGACGAGGTGGCCAGCCTCTTCGACATGGACGTCGCGCTGGCCCTCCTCGAGGATGCATACCGGAGCCGGGCGAGGGTCCGGCCGCCATCCGTCCCCGCGCTCATAGTTTCCTGGGTACAAAGCTTCCGGACACCTCGTACACGTTCAAGTCGTTCGAGGGAGGCCTCGAGCGACTGGGCGTGATGGCCCTGCGCATCAGCTCCGAGCACCATCGCCTGACCCAGCGTGGCGAGCGCGTACTGGCGCTCGTAGTCGGCGGAACTCCCAAGGATCCAGCCTGTGCCGCCATAGGTCGGGGTCGGGTCTTTGACGACGCCGTCTGTGGGCGCGGGCGGAGCCGTCTGGCCGGTCATGGCGGCGACAATGAGGTTTTCGAGGCCTTTCTCGGTCGTGTCGGTGGGTGGGGAAGCCATCAGGCCCGTATCTCCACGACGCCCGATCCCTCATTCAGCCTGACGATGGCCCGAGAAAGTGCCCGGGCGAACCAATCCAGGAGCGTTACCCGCCGCGTGTTCCCGATGCGGACCCATAGGACGGCTGGGCCATCGTCGCCGGCGCCGCGCCGGACCGCGAAATCCTCGTCCTTCGTCACGATGACCGCACCTATCGACACTGCGTAGTCCCAGATTGCCCGGTCGGTAGCCTGCAGCATCCCGACATCCACGACATGTTTAGCCTCGTGTCCCTGACCCGCCAGCCAACGGGCTAGCGCCGGCGGGAGCTGAGCATCGATGAGAAATCGCACTCAGGCTACGTCAGGACAGCGTGATCCATCTGGCGGGCCGCGTACTCGAGCGCGGCGTCGATGTCCTCGGACTCCAGGTACGGGTAATCCGAGAGAATCTCTTCCCGGGTTGCGCCCGCAGCGAGCAGCTGGAGGACGTCGGACACGCGAATGCGCAGGCCTCGGATGCAAGGCCTGCCCCCGCACGTGTCTGCGTCGATAGTGATGCGATGCAGCTCGCTCATGTCCGCTTCGTTCAGCGCAGTCGTTCTGGCGGCATTATAGGGCCGTACTGGGAAGGTCAGTCAGACGCCTCCTCCGGGGCGAGATCCTCGAACGCATCGCCTTCTGTCCGCTCGTCGAAGGCCCCGTCCGGCTCCGGCTCGTGCGGGCCCACAGGAAGCCGGGCGGCGGCTTCGCGGACGTCGAGCTTGTCGGTTCAAGGCCGTACCGCTCCCCGGTCATCGTGGAAGGCGAGCCGTCCCCCGTTGGCCTCGGGACACGTCGGCCCGCCGCCACAGCGGCGCTAGCGCCGGGTGCGTCGTACAATTTCCCCGGAACGATCTGCGATGATGATGAAACGCGTCTTGGCTCTCTGCGCGCTCGGCGCCGTCGCGCTGCTCAGCGCGTCCGCCTGCTCCCCCGGAACCGCCATCGGGATCATCCGGCAGGAGCTGCAATCCCAGTCGACCCCGGAGCCGGAAGCGTCGCCCGGCCCCGCGCAGCGCGGCGACGGATCCGCCGAAGCGATGATCCAGGCCGTCATTGCCCGCGCGAACTTCGAGCAGGAGACGGCGCTCGCGTCGAAAGACCCTTCGATCATGCGGGACACCGCCACGGACCGGTATCTGCGAGAGATGACCCAGACCAATCAAGACCTGGCGGACAACAACGTCACCGCTATCAAGCTGATCGGTCTCGAGTGGGGGACGATCACCGTTCGCGGAAACGTGGCGCTGGCCACGACGTACGAGACGTGGTCCACCACCTTTGCCGATGGGCGCACGGTGCAGTCGCGTGACCGCAACGACTACCGCCTGGTGCAGCAGAACGGAGCCTGGAAGATCGACGGGGACACGCACCCGGATACCAATGGTCCGCTGCCGCCCGGCTCGCGCCAGGTCTGACAAACGGGACTATGGAAGCGCCAGCTCCCCGACCAGCGCATCGATGAACTGGCGCGCCGAGCGGCCCGACCTGCCCCGCTGGCGCTGCGCCCATGCCAGCGCCCTGCGGTCCAGCTCATCCTCGGCGAGCAAGACACCCCGCTGAGTCGCAAGGGCGCGAACGATCTGCAGGTAGCGGTCCTGGTCCGCCGCGCTGAACGTCACGCGAACCCCAAACCGATCGGCGAGAGAAAGCTTCTCCTCCATCGTGTCGAAGGCGTGGACGTCGTCGTCGAGGGCCGATTCCCGGTCGCGGAAGCGCTCTCGCACGAGGTGACGGCGATTCGACGTGGCGTACAGGATCACGTTTTCGGGCCGAGCCTCGATCCCACCCTCGAGGACGGCCTTCAGCGCTTTGTAGTGGGTCTCCTGCTCCTCGAACGACAGATCGTCGACGTAGATGATGAAGCGCTCGCGCCGATCTCGAAGGGCCCCAATGACCTCGGGGAAGGTTTCCAGGTCCTCTTTCGACACTTCCACCAGGCGCAGCCCGCGGTCGCCGAATTCGTTGAGCAGCGCCTTGACCGTGGATGACTTCCCGGTGCCGCGCTCGCCGTAGAGGAGCACGTTGTTCGCCGGAAGCCCCGCCGCGAAGCGCTCGGCGTTCTTGACGACGGGCTCGCGCTCGCGTTCGTAGCCGACCAGGTCGGCGAGGCGGACCGGATCGGGACGGTCGACACCCACCAGGGAGCCGCGCCCGCCGTTCCGGATCCAGCGGAACGCGCGGAAACGGCCGAAGACGCCGACCCCGGCCGCGGCGTAGGCGCCGGCCAACAGGTTTGTGAGGGTGGTCCAGTCGCCAGATGCCGCCAGCGTGCGCTTGAAGGCTCGCGCCTCGGGGCTGTGGATCGCCGGCCCGCGCGCAAGGGGGCGGAATCCCGCCCACCCGGCGGATGAGACGTCTCCGAGGGTGCTGAAGGCCTGGGCCGCCAGCATCCCGCCGCCGTCGCGGTAGAGGGTCTGCAGGAGCCCCAGCTCGCGGCTCGCCTGGCGGTGCAGGCCCTCGCCCATCTCCTCCGGCGCAACGCGCTCGGCCTTCTTGCTGAACGCGTTCTCCGACGTGAGGATGCGATCCAGGAGGTGGTTCTGCCAGGGATCGCCGATCATCTCCTCGGGGTACAGCTCGGCCTCCTCGATGAGGAGTGCGACGAGCCGGGCCGCCGGCGCCTGCGCCGGCTCGGCGACGAGCGCGCGCACCGCGCGCCCGATCGGGTCGTCGAACACGTCCTGAAACAGGGCCAGGCCGTCGAGCGCGCGACGCAGGCTCCGTCGGTCGGGCAAGGCGGCCATTTGCGCTCCAGAGCACGCACAAGGATCGAATTGGGGGACGCGGGCGGTCTGGCGCTATTGTAGACGGACCTATCGGAATCGAGCAGGACTCGGTGGTACAGTGAGCGGATCCTGTGGGGAGGTGAGACGATGGGCGCCGAAGCACGCCTGACGGAGCTGGGGATCGTGCTTCCCAAGCCCGTGGAGCCAGTCGCCAACTACATTCGGGCGCGGCGCGTGGGAAACACCGTATTCGTCTCCGGGCACGGCCCCGCCGCCGACAGCAGCGGGAAGCGCCCGATCGGCAAGGTTGGCCGCGAGCTGACGCTCGAACAGGGTTACCAGGCGGCCCGACTCGTGGGGCTCAACCTGCTCGCGAGCCTCAAGGCGGAGATCGGCAGCCTCGACCGCGTGAAGCAGATCGTGAAGCTGCTCGGCATGGTGAATTGCGCGCCTGGCTTCGATCAGACGCCGCGCGTGATCAACGGCTGCTCCGACTTGCTGGTCGAGGTGTTCGGCACGGAGATCGGCCAACATGCCCGCTCGGCAGTGGGCATGGCCGAGCTGCCCAGCTCGATTCCTGTCGAGATCGAGATGATCGTCGAGGTCGAGGCGCGCTAGCCGGCCCGGACCGCCGCGATCTCCGAGGCGTGCATGCCAACGTGCTGCGCGATGTGCGTGCACAGCGCTTCGAGGGTGGTGCGGCCCCAGCGCGGGTGGTCGAAGGCTTTGTCGAAGTCGCTCTCGCTCGCCGTGCGCAGCAGCGAGAGCGTTGCCTCGTGTTGATCGCGCAATTCGTCGCGGAGCTGCTTCACGGACCAGCCTCGCCTCGCGGCAACCTGGCGCGCGTTGTACGCGTCGATGACTTCCGGCGGGTTCCAGGATCCGCCCTCCAGCGCGCAGCGGATCTGTCCCTGGGTGCGCTCCTCGATCGTGCTGAGATGGGCGAGCGTATCCTTCCCCGACCACCCCTCGTTGGAGCTGGCACGGAGCAGCTCGGTCTCCGTGAGGGCGTCGAGGGTTCGGTCGAGGTCCGCGTAGGTTTGCGCGACAGCCTGAACCGCTACGTCTTTCTTGGTTGCCACGAGTCGCCTCCATCCATCTACTCTCGGCCGACACCATTGTTTCGCAACGGGTGTCGCGCGCTCAAGTCGCGCCGAGGCAATTGTCGCGGTCAGTGCACCAGGTCTGGGCCGACGTCCCAGATGGAGGGGCAGCCGCAGAGCGCGAGCGCGCGGTCCAGCTCCTCCCGGAGCAGGTCGAGGACCGAGCGTACGCCCGCCTCGCCGCCCACGGCGAGCCCCCAGATGGCGGGCCGGCCGATGAGGACCGCCCGCGCCCCCCGCGCCAGCGCCTTGACGACATCCGTGCCCCGGCGGATGCCGCCGTCGATAAGCACCTCCGCCCGACCAGCGACCGCGTCCACCACCGCCGGCAGGACGTCGATGGTCGGGGGCGCCGTGTCGAGCTGGCGCCCGCCATGGTTCGACACGATGATCCCCGCGGCTCCCCGCTCGACGGCTCGCGCCGCGTCGTCGGCGCGCACGATCCCCTTGACCAGCAGCGGCAGGGAAGAGACCGAGCGGAGCCAGTCGACGTCTTGCCACGTGAGGGACGGATCGATGAGGGAAGCGAAGTAAGCGGCCAGCCCCGAATCCGCCGCAGCCGGTAGCTCGTCCATCCCTGTGGGAGCAAGATTCCCGGCGCGAAGGCCGTCGGGCAGCCGAAATCGGTTGTGCACGTCGCGCTCCCGTCGGCCCAGAACGGGAGCGTCGACCGTGAGCACCAGCGCGCTGTACCCGGCCGCCTCTGCGCGGCGGATCAGATCCTCGGTCGCCGATCGGTCGCGATACACGTAGAGCTGGAACCACCGGGGCCCGGATGCCGCCTCGGCGATCTCCTCCAGACTGGCGTTGGACAGCGTACTGGCGACCATGATGGTGCCCGCGGCCCCGCAGGCGCGAGCCGTCGCCACCTCTCCGTCGGGGTGTGCGAGGCCCTGGAACGCCGTGGGGCCGACGAGAATGGGCATGGAGACGGGGTGACCAAGGACCCTGGTGGTGACGTCCCGCGTCGACACGTCGCGGAGGACGTGGTAGCGGAGGGAGATCCGATCGTAGGCCGCGTGGTTTTCGCGGAGCGTGACCTCGTCGCTGGAGCCGCTCGCGAAATAGTCCCAGGCGAGGCGCGGCAGCAGCCGCTCCGCAGCCGCCTCGTACTCGAATAGATTGACGAAGCTCGTGTCGCCCAAATGCGTCAGCCGATGAGCTTCGAGCCGAAGAAGACGGGCGCCAGGGCGCGCACGATGTCGAGGCTTTCCTCGGCGGCGAAATCTTCCAGCCGGAGCTGCGGGTTGATGGGACGAATGCGCTCGAACTTGGATCGCGCCTCCCCATCCGTCGGCGGAGGAATGGTAGCGTCGATCAGCATCTTCGACCCGCGACGCTGCCAGAGCGGAGTCCCCGCGGCGCCGATCTCCGGCAGGGACGCATCCATCGCGTGGTTGTGGGTATTGGGGATGATGGCGACGTCTTCCTGCGGGTTGACTCGAGTGGCCAGCGCCCACAGGAGCTCCGAATGGTTGAAGATGTCCACGTCCCGGTCCACGGCGATCGCGATCTTCGGATGCTGGTACTCGGACGAGAGCGCTGCCATGAGGAGGTTCTTGGCCTCACCGTAGTACCGTGGGGTCATCTGGATCGCGAGCCCGAATATGCCCGGGAGCGCCATGACGTTGTGGAGGTTCGGTCCGCCGCCCACGTCCATGAGGCGCCGGTAGATCGTCGCGCTCATCGGGATCTTGTGGAAGACGCAGCCTTCCATCTCGGAGCCGTTCTGGAGGTTCTTGAAGATGGCGTCGTGGCGGCGGGTCATGCACTGGTATTCGATGACGGGGTTGCGCCCGGTGCCGGTGACGTAGTAGTCCTGGAATTCGGAGAACGGCCCCTCCTCCTCGCGCACGTGCGGCGGGACCAGGCCTTCGAGCACGATCTCCGCGTCAGCCGGGACCTCCAGGTCGACCGTCTCGCATTTCACCAGCTTGACCGGGTTACCCAGGTAGCCGCCGGCGATCTCGAACTCGTCCACACCGTAGGCGGTAGTCGTCGAGGCGGCGGCGTAGTACAGCGGGTAGTGGCCGATGAACACGGCGATGGGCATCGGCTC
>DASRDP010000030.1 GCA_035652535.1 Chloroflexota bacterium | reverse complement strand
GTTCCCTCCCCCACCAGCGGTCGCGTGTGCTCGGCGGCCGAGCGCGTGTCCCACGCCTTCACGCAGAAGAGCACGACGTCGGCCGTCCCCACGCGCGAGGGATCGTCCGTGGCTTGGGCGCCCACCACGGTGAAGTCGCCGAGGGTGCTCCGTACGGTCAGCCCCCGATCCTGGATTGCCTGCAGATGCGATCCACGGGCGATGAAGGTCACGTCTTCACCACGCGCCGCTAGCCGGCCGCCGAAGTAGCCGCCCACCCCGCCCGTGCCCATCACCGCGATTTTCATGGCTCCACCCCCAGGCGAGGATAGCGACGCGCCCACCGCGCGCGCAACCGTCCTGCCGATGCGGGCCACTACAATGTGGATGGCTTCCCACCCGCGCGCGGTGCTCCATCAACAAACGTGAGGTCCCCTCATCGTCGCTCCGGGTTCGCCGCGAAGGGCGTCCTTTGCGATCCTTCTGATTGCCATCGCCAGCTTCCTCGCGGGCGCCCAGGTCGGCCCGGTGTTCGGGATCCCCGGGCTGATGGCGGGCGAGCCGCTGACCGTCGTCCCCACGTTCCGCGTGTTCTGGGAAGCGTGGAACCTGGTCAACGCTCACTACGTGGAGCGATCCGCTATCGATCAGACGCGCATGACCTACGGCGCCATCGAGGGGATGCTCGACTCCCTCGGGGATTTCGGCCACACGCGCTTCCTGTCCCCCCAGGCGTTGAGGGACGAGCGCGAGGCGATCTCCGGCCGCCTGGAGGGTATTGGCGCCGAGCTGGTCCTTCGCGAGCAGGGCCCGACGATCCTGGCCCCGCTTCCTAACTCTCCCGCCGAGCGCGCCGGACTGAAAGCGGGCGACACGATCGTGCGCGTCGACGGCCAGGAGATCTTGGGCCTGTCCCTCGAAGAGGTCGTCCGCCGAATACGGGGGCGCGCCGGTACGAGCGTGTCCCTCACCGTCATCCACCAGGGCGCGACCGTGCTGACGGACGTCACCATCCAGCGGGAGCAGTTCACCGTGCCGAGCGTCACCTGGACGATGGCGCCCGGCACGTCGATCGCCCACGTGCTGGTCAGTCAATTCGCCGAGCACACGGGCGATCAGCTCGTCCAGGCGCTGAACGATGCCCGAGCCAGCGGGGCGTCGGGCCTGGTGTTCGACTTGCGCAACAATACCGGCGGCCTGAGGGACGAGGCGGTCGCGGTCGCGAGCCAGTTCGTCGGCGACGGCGACGTACTCATCGAACAGGACGCGCAGGGAACGCGCACGCCGGTTCCCGCGCGCACGGGGGGCGTGGCGCTGGACCTGCCCATGGTCGCTCTCATCAACGAGGGTACGGCCAGCTCCGCCGAGATCGTGGCCGGCGCCCTCCAGGACCACCAGCGCGCCAAGCTGGTCGGATCCACGACGGTCGGCACCGGCACAGTGCTGTCCACCTTTAACCTGACCGACGGCTCGGCGATCCTGCTGGGAACCCGTGAGTGGTTTACGCCCGACGGCCACCAGATCTGGCATCACGGCATCACCCCGGACGTCCCAGTGCCCCTCCCGGCGAGCGTTGCGCCCCTGAACCCGAACCAGGAGAGCGCCATGTCCCCCGAGGCTCTGCAGGCGAGCCAGGACGATCAGCTCCTCCGCGCGCTGGAGATCCTCGGCTCCCCCTAACGCGGCGCTTGTGGGAATTGCTCGCGCGCACTACTATGCTTCGACAATGTACACTGGGGGCTCGCCGGCGCAGCTACGCCCCGTCCGGTATGTGACGACGGGCGCTCGCGGCCGCGAGATATGAAAGGGAGCGAGATGGATTTTGGCCTTTTCTCAGAATCCGGCCATCGGCTGAACCCGAGGGCGGCCGACGCATATGACGAGGACCTGGCCGAGGTCATTCTGGGCGACCAGCTCGGCATGACCGAGGCATGGATCGCGGAGCCCAACCACGTGCGCCCCAACACGGTAACGCACGCGTATTTCCTCATGGCGCGCGCCGCGGCGGTGACCGACCGCATTCGGTTCGGCAGCGGCATACGCCAGCTCCCTCTCCACCATCCCGTCGACGTCGCGCAAGAGGCCAACGCCATCGACAACGTCACCCACGGCCGCTACATCTTCGGCTACGGCGGCACGCATCTGGTGACCCACGAGCAGCTTCAGATGCGCGGAATCGAGGTCGAGCGCGAGGAGACGCGCGCCATGGTCTACGAGTCTGTGGAGTTTCTCCTCCGATGCTTCACCGAGACGGAGCCGTTCGACTTCGACGGTCGCTACTGGCAGGGACGGAACGTGCACATCCTGCCGCGCCCCTACCAGCAGCCTCACATTCCCATCGCGGCCGGCTGCTCCGGCTCGACCGAGACGCTCGAGCTAGCCGCGCGCCATGGGTTCGCGCCCCTCCTTGGGCGCGGAACGGACTCGGCCGAGGAGCTTCGAAGCTGGGGAGATACATACCTCAGCGCCGCCGCCGCCGCGGGCCAGCCGGCATCGCGCAAGCAATTTCGGGTTGCGCACGTGGCCTACGTCGGCGAATCGGACAGCAGGGCACGCGAGGAGGTGTACGAGGGGTTGTGTCAGCTCATCGAGGATCGAAAGAAGGAGCCCGTCTACCTGCTGCGGCGCATCGATCCGGGCATGACCCTCGATGACGTCACCTTCGACTATATGCTCGAGAGCGGCTTCTACTGGGTGGGCGGGCCGGACACCATCTACCAGCGAATCAAAGACTTCTACGACGGCAGCGGCGGGTTTGGCACCCTGCTGATGTTCTGCGGGCTGCCCATCGCCCCGCCCGAGAAGATCGCCGACTCCATGCACCGGTTGATGGAGCAGGTGGCGCCACGGCTGGCGCACCTGGATCCCGACGAGTCGCCCGCCGTGAGCGGATCTCCAGCATCCTGAAAGGGGGAGCCCGATGGCCGTCAAGATCGACTGCGATTCGCACTTCCTCCCATTCGACGCGTTCGACGACGTCGATCCGAAGTTCCTCGGTCGGCGCCCCCACTTTATCGAGGACGGGGCGGGGCGGTCGGTCGTGATCTATAAGGATCGCGCCGAGCACGTGCCCTCGTTCATGTGGAACTACCCGACGTGTCTCGTCATGGGCCGCAGGCACCCGGGGACCTCGGACGCCGACGTGCGCGCGGCGGATCTGAAGAAGATCGGGTTCGATCGCCAGGTCCTCGTGCCCAATAACGCGCCGTACGCGTACGACGTCGACCCCGAGCTGGGAGCCAGCGTGTGCGCCGCCTACAACAACGCCGTGGCGCGCGCCCTCAAGCGCCATCCGGAGTTCATCGGCCTCGCCGTCATGCCGATGCAGGACGTCAGCCTGGCCATCAAGGAGCTGGATCGGGCGATCCTCGAGCTGGGCCTCCACGCCCCACAGATCGGCACCGCCATCAACGACCGAAACCTGGACGAGTTCGAGTTCTGGCCCTTCTACCAGCGGGTCGAGGAGCTGAACGTCCCCCTCATCGTCCACTGCTCGCACCTCGCCATCACGGCGGGCGCGCACCGATACCAGCGCTACCGTTTCGGCAATGCGCTCCAGTTTCCCGCCGAGTCCTCCCTCGCCGTGGGCTCGCTCATCTGCGGCGGCGTGCTCGACGCCTTTCCACGCCTGCGGGTTGGCGTGCTCGAAGCGGGGGCCGGTTTCGTGCCGTACCTCTTCGATCGGCTTGACGAAGTGTCGGTCGAAGAGCCCGATTACACGAAGATCCGCAACCGCCGCCTCGCTTCCGAATACTTGGAGAACTTCTGGTTCTCCTTCAACATCAAGGCGGAATCGAAGTCGATGGCGTTTCTCGTCGAACGATTGGGCGCCGATCGGCTCCTCATCTCCAGCGACTATCCCCACGGGCTCGCCGGGTCCGGCATGAACACGATCCAGTTCCTGGAATCGCTGGGCTCGATCTCGGCCGAGGACAAGGACAAGCTGATGGGGTTGAACGCCGTACAGCTGTTCAACCTCTCGCTGTAGGCAAGGCGTCAGCCCAGGGCGGGCGTTCTACCGGAGGGCGTGGATTCCGGGCGTCCACGGAGCAGAACGAGCGTCTGTGTTGCGTGGGGGCGAACACTCCCTGCGGGGAGCTCATGCGCCGATACTGGCATCCCATCGCGGCAAGCAGTCAGCTCCCCCGGCCGGGAACGCGAGCAGTTCGGCTGCTCGGCGAGGATCTCGTGCTCTACCGGGACCGCCAGGGGCGCCCAGGCTGATCCAACCGCACTGCGCGCACCTAGGCGATCTCCTCTCGATCGAGCGAGTGATCGATCGCCTTTCGAACCTTCGGGTCCCACATCGCTCGCGTCGGAGGGCAGCGGCGCGAACCGGTCGGCGCGCTGTCGGGCGCCCGGCCTATACACCCAACGGTGGGCGATCCCCGCGATCGCCGGTGGGAGGCGGTACGACCCAGTAGGCGAAGCCCATGCCGCAAGGAGACGCATAGACCGGAACGTAGTCGATGACGGTGCCAGGCGCGCCGTCGGCCACCGCGGCCGCGGCGATCCAGTTCCGCACCTCGCCGCTTCCGCTCGCCAGACCCCCGGTCATACCCGTGACGCCGAGAACCATATTGGCCAGAAGCGGCCGAACGTCGGGCGGCGCAACGGTCGGGTGGTTCCACCTCGCACCGTCCAGCACCTGCGCCATCGCGCGGGGCGCGCCGTCCCGCACGCTCTGCAGGATCGCTTGATCGAAGGTCTCGTCGAGGTAAGCCCCCGGCCACAACGGTGTGTGCCAGAGCCCTCCAGATCCCAGCACGGCCACTCGCAGGTCGAGCGGTGCCGCCTCGATGAGGGCGCGAACGGCCCGCCCAAGCTCGTAGCATCGGAGGCCCGTGGGCTGCGGGGGATAGTAGCAGTTCACGAAGAAGGGCAGGATGGGCACGCGGTAATCCGGGTCGATGTAGAACGACGGGTGCGTGAACGCGTGCCCCAGGCCGCGGTCCTTCTTCGGCAATTCTAGGCAAAAAGCGACGTCGAAGCCGTTTCGGATCAGACCCATGGTCAGGTGCTTACCCAGCTCCGGATGGCCGAGGACGTGGATCCGCTCCTCGCTGCTCATCTCGGGCCACCCCTTGCGCATCAGCCCTCCGCTGAACACGGGCGGCGGTGTCGCGTCGAACTCCTCCGCGCTGCAGACGGCAAACGCCGGAAAGTTGGCGAAGTCGAACTGCTCGTACTGGTCGTCCCCGAACACGAGCAGAACGTCCGGTTTCGCGGCGGCGAGCAGCTCCCTCAGCGTGGCGAACGCGGCCATGCACCGTCGATGCTTCTCCGCGTTCACCTCCGCCGAGTCCACCGGCACGTCGGCGCGAAGCGCTCGCCGTCCACGGCTCGTCGTCCACGTATCCGGTGAGTCGAAGAGATACGGCGAGTGCGAACACGCAGCCACGAACACGATCTCGGCCATGGGCGCAGCCTCCGCAGGTTGGCTGAGCCCACTCTACGTGCGCGGTCGGTCGCCCGTCAATCGGAGATCGAAGGCCCCCGGACGGTGCGCGCTCCCTCGCGCCGTCCTCAGCCGCCAGCGATGGCCCCGACCACCAGAAACGGCTCCGCACCGGCCGCGACGGCCTCGGGAAGCTGCGTGTCCGGCGACTCGTTGGACCAGTCTTCGCCGCACGCAAAGAAGCGCACGAGCGCCCGTCGTCGCTGCGTGGTGTGGTCGCGGATGGTCCCCCGCAGCATCGGGTAGCTCGCCTCGAGGGCGTCGAGAAGGGAGCGCTGCGTGACCGGTCCCTCCACATCGACCCGCACCTCACGGCCGACGCCTGCGAGGTTCCGAAGGTGGTAGGGAAGCACCACGCGGATCATGGCAACGTCTGGACCTCGACTGACACGACTGGCGGCAGATCTCGAACGATCGGCGCCCACGTCTCCCCGGAATCGGCGGACGCGTACACCTGCCCGCCGGACGTGCCGAAGTAGATGCCACACGGATCGAGCGAGTCGACGGACGTCGCGTCCCGCAGGACGTTGACGTAGCAATCCTGTTGCGGGAGGCCCTTGGTGAGCGGCTCCCACTCATTTCCGCCCGTCCGGCTCCGGTAGACCCGGAGCTTCCCATCGGGCGGAAAATGCTCGGAGTCGCTCTTGATGGGGATCACGAAGACCGTGTCCGGCTCGTGTGCGTGGACCTCGATGGGGAATCCGAAGTCGGTGGGGAGATTACCGCTGACTTCGTGCCAGGAATTACCGCCATCGTCGCTGCGCATGACGTCCCAGTGCTTCTGCATGAAGAGCACGTCCGGCCGCGAGGGGTGCATGGCGATGCGGTGCACACAGTGGCCGACCTCGGCGTTCGGGTCCGGGATGTAGGTTGAATGCAGGCCGTTGTTGATCGGCCGCCACGTGGCCGCGCCGTCGTCGGTTCGAAACGCGCCGGCCGAGGAGATGGCGATGAAGATCCGCTGGGGATCGGTCGGGTGCTGAAGGATCGTGTGCAGGCACAGACCGCCCGCGCCCGGCGACCACGCCGATGCCGTCTGGTGGGTGCGCAGCCCGGGGAGCTCCTGCCACGTCCGGCCGCCATCCGTCGTGCGAAAGAGGGCCGCGTCCTCGACTCCCGCGTAGACCATGTCCGGGTCCGCTCGCGAGGGCTCGAGGTGCCATACGCGCTTGAACTCCCACGGGCGCGGCGTGCCATCGTACCAGAGGTGGTCGGCCACCTCGCCCTCGTAGACGAACTTGTTGCTCTCGCCCTTCGGCATGCCGTCCGGCGTCGTCATCGGCTCGCCCGGCGGCGTCCCGGGCTGGAACCAGGTCTTGCCGCCGTCGTTCGAGCGCTGAATGATCTGCCCGAACCAGCTGCTCGTCTGCGACGCGTAGAGTCGATCGGGGTCCACTGGAGACCCCTTGAGGTGGTAGACCTCCCAGCCCGCGAAGTGAGGGCCGTCGACACGCCACGAGTTGCGCTTCCCATCTGACGTGAGGATAAATGCGCCCTTGCGCGTGCCAACGAGAACTCGGACACTGCTCATGAGTCACTCCTTTTGCCGTCGATGATCGATCCGCCGCGCCGCCGGAGCGCCTCCCGCCAGGCGTCTGGACCGACGCGGCTGATGGAATCCTGGACCTCCTTCCAGGCTGGAAAAGCCTCCTCCACCTTTCGCCGCCCCGCCTGCGTCAGGCTCAGCGGCCGGCGGCGATGGTCGGGGGCCGAAGCGGTAGCGACCCAGCCGTCCCGCTCGAGACGCGCCGCGCTCCGCGTGAGCGTTGTGTGCTCCAGACCGAGCAGCTCGGCGAGCTCGCCAACCGATGTGGGCCCCTTCAGGGCGAGCGCCACGAGGATGGAGAACTGGGTCGCGCGCAGGCCGTGCGGGCGCAGCCTCTCGTCGTATAGCCTGGTAATGGCGCGCGCGGTCTTGCGCGCCGCCAGGCAATAACAGGCCCGACAAGCGGAGAGGTCCACGTCCGCGGCCATGGTGTTCAGTGTATATACACGAAACGTCAGGGTCAAGCGCGCCCGGTGACCGGGGGGCACCGACCGCCGCCGGAGCTCCGTGCCCGCCCACCGCTCGCTTGCCTTCCCCCCCGACGCGCAGCATACTGCTGGCACACGAGGGGCGAGCGGTTGCCAGCATCCCCGTAGGAGAGACGACATGCGGTTTGGGGCTCATTATCTGCCGACGTACATCGCCAGCCTCGACGGGCCGGTGGCCGCCTTCTATCAGCACATCTTCGAGCAGGCGGAGCTGATGGACACGCTCGGGGTCCATGACCTCTGGGTCACCGAGCATCACTTCCACGAGTACGGCGGCACCATCTCCAACCCGCCCACGTTTCTCGCCGCCGTCGCTCGCACGACTCGCCGCATCCACCTGGGCGTCGCGGTCAGCGTTTTGCCGCTCCACAACCCGGTCCAGATCGCCGAAGCCTACGCGATGGTGGACAACATCTCCAACGGGCGGCTCGAGTTCGGGATCGGGCGAGGCTCGACGCCGCCCGAGTTCGCCGGCTTCGGTGTCAGCCAGGCCGATAGCGCCCTCCGCATGCGCGAGGCGGCGGAGATCATCCGCCAGGCCTGGACCGATGAGACAGTGAACTTCCACGGCGAGCTGTTCAGCTACTCGGACATCCGCGTCCTCCCCAGGCCGGTCCAGCAGCCGCACCCCACCATCTGGGTCGGCGCCTCGCGCAGCGACGACACGTTCCGCTGGGCGGGGGAGAAGGGCTACAACCTCATGACGCTCCCCTACATGTATGAGCCGCCCGTCCTCCAGCACTGGGTGGGCGTCTACAAGGACGCGCTCTGCGCCGCCGGTCACGACCTGGCCGCGCACGAGATCCTTGGCAAGTTCCACATCTACGTCGCGCCCAGCGATCGCGAGGCGCACGAGCAGGCCGCGAAGTACTTCGGCAACTACGAGACGCTCACCCGAGAGCGGAACACGCTGGTTCGCCAGCCGAACGGCGTCGCGCGCGACCGGCACGACATCGACAACGAGATCGAGACGGGGAACGTGATCGCGGGCGACTCGGCGCGAGTGATCGAGATCATCCACCGCTGGAAGGAGACCATCGGCCTGACCACGATGTCCGGCACGTTCCACTTCGGCGGCATGCCCCAGGAGCTGGCGCTCCGGAACATTCGGCTCTTCGCCGAGCGCGTGATGCCCGAGTTCCCCCGCGAGGCCGCCGCCACGGCGTCATCGGCGTCGGGACGCGGGTAACCAGCCTCGCAGGACGGGGGTTGTCCCCCGTCGAAATAGCGCCCGCGTCGCCCTGCGACCCCGTGTCGTATGCTTTGGGCATCGGGGCCATCCGCGCCGGCGGGCTGGCGCAGGGGAGGTTGAACATGCTGTCTCCCGACGACTTCATCGACGAACTGTGGAGCTACGCCAACGAGGTGCCGATGATTCAGCACCCGTGGTTTCAGGGCATCATCCAGCACCGGTGGACCCGCGAGCAGATCATCCTCGGCGAGGCGCAGCACTACCTCCGCGTGCGGACCAACCCCATCTACTTCGGCTACATCGCCGTCAACGCCGTCGCCGACAAGCAGTATGGCCTGATGGACACCGTGCTGGAGAACTTCATGGAGGAGCTGAGCGGCGAGCGTACCCACGTGGACATCATGCTCCAATTCCTCGAGGAGGCGGGGATCACCCGCGAGGAGGCCGACCAGGCGGAGCCCGCGCCGGGCACCTCGGCCGCCATCGAGATGATCGTCGGCTGTTGCCAGCGCCGGTCCGCCCTCGAGGGGCTGGCGATGCTCGCCTTCGTCGAGAGCCAGCACGGCGGGCCAGACGGCGTCGCTGCGAACGTGTATCGCGAGCTGACCGGCTACTATGGCTTCTCTCCGCGCGCGGCCGAGACGTACCACCTCCACGCCACTCAGGACGTTGGCCACGGCCGCCGACAGATCGACCTGATCCGCGCCGCGGCGACGGACGAGGCGACCCAGGCGCGCGTGCGAGACGCCGCCAAGCTGGGCATCACCGCCTTCACCCTCGAGTGGGACGGCCACGTCCAGGCCATGACCGGCGAGCGCACCTTCTGGAGTGGCGTCGCCCCGCTGAAGCTCCGACAGCCCCGCGTGCGTCTCGCCCACCGTTGAGGAAGCGTTGACGCCGGCGCGATTGCTTCGGGTGACCGGGCACCCCCTCACCCTCACCCTCTCCCCCTGCGAGGGGGAGAGGGGCTGTCCGCTCCTTCCCCCCTTGCGGGGGAAGGTCGGGATGGGGGGTTATCCCTTCCCTCACCATCCCACGTCGACGGGGGAGAGGCGCCGTCCGCTCCTTCCCCCCTTGCGGGGGAAGGTCGGGATGGGGGTCATCCCTTCCCTCACCCTCCCACGTCGACGGGGAAGAGGCGCCGTCCGCTCCTTCCCCCCTTGCGGGGGAAGGTCGGGATGGGGGGCCATCCCTTCCCTCACCCTCCCACGTCGACGGGGAAGAGGCGCCGTCCGCTCCTTCCCCCCTTGC
>DASRDP010000029.1 GCA_035652535.1 Chloroflexota bacterium | reverse complement strand
GGGCCAGCCGCTGAAATCCACCGTCGGCACGTCCGCCGCCAGGGGCGGGTGCCCGTTCCGCAGGATGATGCCGCGCCGAAATCCTCGCGCCTCCAGGTCGCGCATGTGCGGCTCGTCGATGACGAGGAAGTGCATGCCCGCCGCCGCGCCTCGGCCAACCCAGCCGTGGATCGCCTCATCGAAGATGGCCTCGATCTCGCCCCGCTCGAATGCCCCAATGCGGGTTGGCCCACCCCCCAACTCCTGGTCGTACGAAACGTGACCTCCCCAGCGGCCGATGTCGTCCAGGGAGAACCCATAACAGGCGAGCACCTGGTCGACCAGCAATCGAACCGCCGGGTCGTGCGATCCCCGGACCGATAGCCGGAGCGGATAGCGTCGCTCGCGGATGTCCTCGAAGGATCGGAGGCCGGTCCGCTCCGCGACGCCGAAGGCGAGGCAGTCGGCCGATGGGATGACCGCGACCGCCCGCACGAGCTGCGCCGTCGAAAACGGTCCCACCCCTCGATAGGCCATCGTGAGGAGCGACGACGGGTTGAGCATGGCGATGTCCAGATCCCCCCGGGCAACCTCCTCCACCGTCGAGGGTTTCGCGCCGCCGAAGAGGGAAAATGCGAAGGATTCTTCGGCGCCCTGGTCGCGCAGGGTCATGCGCACCTGGCGGTACGGCCAGTCGGCGAACTCCATCATCTCCGCCACGACTTCCAGCACCAGCTTCGGTCGGATCGCGGCGGGACTGTATCGGCGGAGTGGCTCCATGCTCATTCCTCTCATGCTGGGATTTATGGGCGCCGCTGGCTCTCGGCCAGGCGTCGTCCCGCCAGCCCAAGCTGGTCGATGATCGGCAGGTCCAGCCCGAGCGCGTGCGCCAGCTCGCGCGCCAGCGGGATGTCCTTGGCCATCACGTTCTGCCCGACGCGCGGCGTCGGGTCCTTGCCCGATGGATCGAAGGTGCTCTCCCATCGGTCCAGAATCGATCCGCTGCTGCCGCGCGTGTCGCGGAGCATCTCGAGCGCCCGCACGTAGGGGATGCCACCGGCCTCGCCAAGCCGGAGAGCCTCGTGGAGCACGAGGGTCTGGGCCCCGACGATGAGGTTGGCCATGAGCTTCCCGACGTTCGCCGTCCCGAGCGGACCGACGTACCGCGCCTCCTTGGCCATCGTGAGCAAGTGGGGATGTGCCCGCGCGAACTGTTCTTCAGGCCCTCCGACCAGAAAGATCAGCTCGCCGCGGCGCACGGCGGCAGGCACGCTCAACATGCACGCGTCCATCACGTGTACGCCCTGCTGACTCGCCGCCTCGGCCACCCGTCTCGTTGTGCCCGGCAGGATGGTGCTGTGAAGCAGGATTAGCGCTCCAGTTTGGGCGCCGGCAAGGATCCCGTTGGCGCCGAGAGTGCAGTCCAGTACCTCGTCGTCCGTGCGCACGACGACGTCGATCATGGTGGCGGATCTGGCCAGCTCCGCGGCCGATCCCGCCGGCTCCGCGCCGGCCGCGCGGGCCTGGGCAAGGGCCTCGGGATCGACGTCGTATGCGAGGGGCTCGATCTGCGCGAGGCGCTGACGCTCGAGGAGCGCGCTACCCATCGCGCCGACGCCCACGATGCCAATCGTTTCCATCACGAGCCTCCGATGGGATCTCCGCGGACGCGTGTTCAGGACGAGAGGGCGGGACGGCTTCGCGTGTAGACGCGGACGCCCTGGGGAACCGGGAGCAGCCCCCCGGCGTGCCGATAGAACTCGAAGTTGGTGTCGATCACTTCGTCGGGGTCGCGGGTCACGCCCACTGGGTCGTGACCGTCCCGCACGCGGTCCATTTCCCGAAGGAGCATGCGTTCGAACAGCGCGACGCCGCGATCACTCGTGGCCAGGTGCCACTCCGTCCGATCCGAGACTGTTCCCTGCGTCTCGATGGCCATGAGGTCCTGGTAGCGAAGGCGGTTCATGCGGTAATCCACGTGTGGATAGTGGCCGGCTGCGCTCTTTCCGTCGTCCGGGGGCATGACGTAATAGTCCGCCGGCTCCAGGTCGTCCCCGTTGCGCTCGCCGCCCCGCTCTGCGCTCACGAAGACGACGAACTTGCGGGTGTGCTCGTCGTCGACGGGCACTTTGATGGATAGCTCGGTGATCCGCCGCAGCATGTTCGGAAACACCAGCGGGTCGTCCTCCACGAAGCCGTCCTTCGTCACCATCGTTCGCTGAATGCCGCACGGCACTTCGCGATACTCGAGGGAGACCAGCTCGTCGGTGATGCCGCGCGTGGTGCTGCGCACCGTACCCGTCCGTCCGGTGGTGTCCTGGTGGAGGATGCCGATGTGCGCGCCATCCATATTGTTCTCGACGACCTGTACCCAGTTCGCGTCGAGGGGCATCTCCATAATGTGCTCGACCGGATAGGCGCCGATGTCGAGCTTCCTGATCGGCGGCGGCGGTGTTGGGCCCAGGTATGCCCAGTACAGTCCCAGATAAGTACGGACCGGGTAGGCTCGCTGTTTGACGGTAAGGTGGAACATGGAGCCGGCCGGCTCCGCCGGGCATTCCAGGCAGCTCCCCGCCGTGTCGTACAGCCATCCGTGGTAGGCGCAGGCGATGCCGCGCTCCTCGACGCGCCCGTACAGCAGTGAGGCGCCCCTGTGGGCGCAGTGGTCCGCGATCAAGCCCGTGCGTCCGCTCCGATCGCGGAACAGCACCAGATCTTCACCGAGCAGCCGAACAAAGGCAGTCGGCTGCTCGGCGGTGAGCTGGTGGAGGCCGGCGACCGGATGCCAGTAACGGCGAAGTAGCTCGCCCCCCGGCGTGCCCGGCCCGACCTGGGTCAGCTTCCGATTTTCTTCAGCGCTCAGAAACATGGGGTATTTACCTCGAAATCACTCCAACAGGCAGTGCGCCCCGAGCTCAACATCGTCGGGTTTTCCACGGTGGTCCGTGGCTGGCCTAGATCGCCTTGTTTCGATCGGGCACCCAATCCTCGCGCAGAAGCTCGTCCGGGTCGCCAAATCGCTCCGCTACCTGGCGGACCGTCGGATCGTCCAGCGCCAGGAGGTGCCCATCCTCGATGACGGGCTTGCCGTCCACGTACAGGTTGGGGAACATCATGTCGAAGTGGCGGATGAGCTTACTGTTCTCGTTCTCCAGAGCGGCCCCCACGCTGGCATGGAGGAACCCCGAGCGCCGGTGTCCGAGGCACCAGCTATGGACGCGCGCGGAGCCGCGCGTGGATTCGAAGTTGGGGGAACGGCGGAATTTCGGGTTCGTGCACGCCGCGAAGGTGCTGATCCAGTTGGCGCCCGGTCCGGGCAGGCCTTCGTAGGTCTTGTCTTTGTAGGTTTCGAAGGTCTCGCGAAGCCGGTCGGCAAAGTGGCCCGATCCCTGGACCTCGGTCACCCGCCGTCCCTCGACCGTGAGGCGCGTCGGGTCGACCGGTCCCCCGAAGGTCAGGCTGTTGATGACGATCTGGCCCTCGAATCGCAGGGATTTGGGGAAGGGAATGAACAGGTGCCCCGGGACGTATGGGAGGGCGGAGTTGGGGCCTTCCTCGTCCCCGCGCCCTTCAATCGACGCCCAGTCCTCCGGCGTGAGATCCCAGGTCAGGTGCGTACCGTTGTCCTCGGTTATCTCGACGCGGCGCCCGTTCGCGATCTGCCGGTAGAGCGTCTCGTCGATGGCGTCCCAAACCTCGAGCGGATAGGTGAGGGATGGCGCGAGCACCATATCGGGTGGCAGCTCCCACTGGATCGCCCGCCCGTTCAGCCGCCACTTCGCCGCGTAGGTGTTTCGCCGCCCCCATGGAAGGTTCGGGGTGTGCGGGAACTTGAAGAAGGCGAGACACAGCAGCACGTCCGCTGACTTGGCCGCCTCCCAGGTCCAATCGGGGAACCATCGGCTGGTATTGGGTCCATCCACCAGGTCCGTGGGGTCCGCCAGGAGCGGGTAACCTTCGAGGTTGATCACGTCGACATGGCCGCCCGCGTCCCGGATCGCCTCCTGAAACGCCTCGGGGAGGATCGGGCTGATGGTGCTGTCGGTGATCATGAGGACGCGTTCGCCCGGCTTCAGGCCGAGCGACTCGTACATACCTCGCTTCGGTACGCGCGTCACGACTGTTCTAAGGACTGGCAGCAGGTCCTCGGGCGAGGTCGGCTGGGGCACAACGGGCATGCGTGGGGTCATCGCTGCTGGCATTCGCGATCTCCTTCCCTTGTTCGGCGTCGAAAGTATTCGGAGTGTGTCATGCCGAGTCTACTCCGAAAACTCCAATTCCACCACCGATCACACGCCCGCGGTCGCGGACGTACTCCGGAAGGATTCCGGCTGCTCCTGGATCAGCTCGTCGATAAAGCCGGACAGCTCCAGCTCGCGGAGGTAGTGAAGGTCCCACAGGGCGCTCGGCTGAATCTCCTTCGCCTCCTCGTATTGCAGGCAGCACAGCTCGTGCGCTGCGGAAATCGCCTCCTGCGTGGGATAGGGTTTCATCGGATAGCGGGCAACTCCGCGAGCGCGGCCACCGTGCTCTGTATAGGGCTTCCCCATCTTCGTGTCGAGCAGCTTCTGCGCCTCCTCAGGGTGCATGCGTGCGAAATGGATGGCGAGCACCATTACGCGAACGAGCCGGTCGGCCAGCATCTCCTTCTGATGCAGGATGTCGAAGGTAGAGGTGATCGTCGTGCCGTTGATCATGGGGAGGGTGGGAAGCTGGAGCGGATGCAATCCGGTGTCGCGGAGGGTCTCCGGATCCGCGTACGCGGCGAAGCCGATGTCGGCCTTCCCCGATGCGACGGCCTCCACGATGTTCTTCCGCAAATTCGGATCGTCGAACTCGCCGCACTCGACCCACTGCACTTGGTCGGGGGAGAGGCCCGCGCGGAACGTCTCGAGGATGTGGTTGCCGCGAGGATGCTGCACGCTACCGTAGCGATCGCGGTAATTTGAGTCGGCGATGCGGACCTCCTTGCCCGCTAGCTCCTCCAGCGATTCAAGGGGGCGCCGGCTCATGATGGAGTCGCGGACGGCATTGCCGGGCGACGCGATCTGGACGATCGGCCGGTTGCGCGCAACCCACATATACGGGCTGATGTGATTGCCTGCGATGAAGTCGATGCCCCCCTTGAACAGCTTGGCCTCGGCGACCGTTGAGCTATCGGCATATTCCATGCTGGCGATTGAGAGGTTCACCTCCGCCATGATGCCTGCTTTCTCGGCCAGCTCCCACAACGCGTTGTGCTGCGCTCGAAACAGGATGTTCAGCGCGTACGGTTTCAGATCTTTCATGCGTCGCCTTTCAAGAAGTATTGGTGCCGGGCGTCGGCGTCCCGGCGTCCCAGAGGAACGTGAATGCCGCTTTCCGCGGCTGATTTGGTGACCGGAGGTGCTCCCAGCGTAACACAATCACCGCCCGGTCCCCTGTTGCTCTCGGCGCCGTGGCGCGGGCCAACTCATGACGGCTGCTCGTCGGGAGCGAGGGCCAGCTTGCCGTCGCGCACGGAGACCATTCGGCCGGTCAGCTCCATGGGGGCCTCGGCGGCCGCCACCACCCGCATCCCCAGATCCATGTTGATCTTGGCCGCCGAAGCGCGGACTTCGTCCGGTGTCTCGCCGCCGGGACCGCCTGGACCGAACGAGACGACGCAGACGTTCTTGTCCAGCTCTTCTATTGCCACTTCGTGGGTGAAGGCGCGAATCGCCAGCTTCGAGACGTGGTAAACGGCGGCGCCGGGATCCCCGCGCTCCACCGGCCGGCCGATGCTGCCCTGCCCGAAGTTGATGATGTGTCCGCCACCCTGCGCCTCCATGTAGGGAAGGACGTACTTCGTTGTGAGGAAGGTGCCCATGAGATTCGTACGCATGACGTTGTCGAAGAACTCAGGGTCCATATCCGCAATGCGGGGCCAGCGGGGCTCGCCGTAACGAAAGTGCGTCACGATTCCCGCATCGTTGACGAGAACATCGATCCGCCCGAACTGATCGTGGACCTGCTCGACCATGGCCCGAACGTCGTTCGGACGCCGCAGATCGGTGGGGACCGCGACGACCTCGCCCTCGTAGGCCCGGCAGTCCGCCAGAGTCTGGTCGAGCGGAGCGACGTCGACGAGGGCCAACGCGGCCCCCTGAGATGCGAATGCCACCGCGATGGACCGGCCGTGGCCGCGCGCGGCGCCCGTCACGATCACGGTCTTCCCTTTGACTGCCACTCGTGAACCTCCAGGTCGCGAATCAAGAATCTGCCTGGATCCATCGCTCCGCCAGGGGTGACGTCACGTTTCGGCCGTACCTCTCGCCCATCGTCCACTCGTGGATGTCCCAGTACGCCGTCGTGAGAGGAGCGACGGGCTTCGGACCGTGCAGGCGCGCGGAGTGGGCGACAACGCTGACGTTGAAGTAGAAGGGCAGCGACGGGAGCTCCTTCGACAGAATCCGCGCCATCTCCACCACCGTACGGTCTCGCTCGGCCGGCTCCAGGCTCTTCCAGTATTGGTCGTAGTAGGCGTCGAACTCGGCGTTGGCCCAGCCGATCCGGTTTTGGCCCTGCCAGCGGGTGTCGGCCGAGGCGATGAGCGAGCTGGCGAACTTGTCCATGCACCGGTCCAGGAGCAGCGTGCAGTAGGTGTCGCGAAGGGCGGGGAACTGGTTCAGGACAACGTTGCGATCCTGTGTGTACCGGGCCTGGGGAATGAGGTTGAGCCGTACGTCCACTCCGGCCCGCCGGTAGAAGTCCGCGACGGCGGTCGTTTCTTGCGCCTCCTGTCCCTGCGCGATGCCCCAGAGCGCCGGAGCAAAGCGGGCTCCAGCCGGTCCAACGAACATTCCCTCTTGGTCCTTTGAGAAGCCTGCCTCGGCCATGAGCTGTTCCGTCGCGCGAGGGTCATACGGGTATTTTTGAATCGCCGCGTCCAGGTCCTTGAAGAAGCTCGTCTTGGGCGGCACAAGGCTGTCGGCAACGATCGCCTCGTCTCCCAGCATCGCGGTCGCCAGCGCTCGTCGGTCGATGGCCTGGTACAGGGCGCGACGAACACGAACGTCGAGCAGAGTCGGCGGGTCAACGAACTCCGGTCGCGCCTGAACCATCTGGTAGCGAACCTGCGTCGGGTTCAGAATCACACGCCCGCCGGCTGGTCCCCAGCGATCTTCGATGGTGGCGACCTGCTCGAACTCGATGGCGGTATCGGCCGCCATCTGGTACTGATCGGAGAGGAGCCCGGCGAGCGCGACGTTGGGGTCCGCGCTCCAGGTTATCCGCACCCGCGTGATCTTCGGCGTCCCGAGCGCGTAGCGATCGAACGCCGTCCCGTCGATGAAGGCACCCGGCTCCCAGCGATCGAGGCGATAGGGCCCCGCGCCCACGTACGCAGTCGTCCAATACGGGAGACTGGCGAACGCCTGCAGGTCGCCGGCAGCGAGCGGCTCCGCCAGGATGTGCTCGGGAAATGGCTCGAGCGCGGGCGTCTCGGCTCCGATGTAGAGGCTGCTCCAGCGGATCACGAGGGTGCGCGGGTCGGGCGTCAGGACGTCCTCGATTTGCCGCGCCTCGGTCGTGGGGTTCGTCTGTCCGGATTCGTACAGGGCGGAGTTGACCCGCGTCGCAAAGGCGAAATCCCCCGCCACCAGTGGCTGCCCATCGTGCCATTCGAGTCCCGGGCGCAGCGTGTAGGTCGTCTGCATTCGCCCGTCGGAGAAGACTTGCCAAGAATCGCTGTGCAGGGCGGGGAGCTTCTCGGCCAGCACGAGGTACGGCGCCTCGTTGTCGTCGGTGCGCGCCAGGCCGGCGGTGAAGAGCGCGGCCTTGACCTCGTCCTGGCTCACACCGCCGGCGCCCGCCAGGGCGATGGTGACGGGCTCCTTCTTCACCACGACTGAGAGCGCGGTCGGGGCGCGGTCGGCCGCGGGGGATTGCAGCGCCCGGTTGGAAGATCCGGCCGGCGTTGCCGACGAGCACGCCGCGACGATGACGGCCATGGCGATCAACGCGCACGCTCCGCCCGCTCGCCTCATCTGCCGGACCTCGTCCACCCTTGATGGAATTCCGTGCCGATGAAGCCAGCGCCACATATGCCGCCCGTCACGCATCTTCCAGGTGGAAGAAGTCGATGCAGTTACCGGCGACCAAGCGATATTTCTCGTCGTCCGGAACCCCGGAGAACGTCTCGGCGATCACGTGCATGGAGTTCGGCCAGTCGGACTCGATGTGCGGGAAGTCCGTCGACCACATCACGCGGTCGATCCCAACATCGTGTCGAAGGCGGACGCCGACAGGATCGTACATGAACCCCCAGAAGCAATGCTCCTTGATGTACTCGCTCGGCCTCCGCTCAAGGATGGGCACGCCGTGGATCCGCTCCGCCCAGTAGCAGTTCTTGGCGTAGTTGTTGTCGAGCTGCTCGAGGAAGCAGGGGATCCAGCCGATCTGGTTCTCGGCAAAATACAGCTTCAGGGTCGGAAAGCGATCGAACACACCGGCGACCACGAGCTGCACAGCGTTCACGCCGCCGGCCCGCGCGTACCGGGTGGTGCGCTCCACCAGGTCGGTGTTGGGATTGTGGTCGGCGTCCGGCTCCTGCGGATATTTGAAGTCCGGCCGGGCGCGCACGCCGCCGACGGCCACGTGAATGGAGACGGGCATGCCTAAGTCCAGAGCCGCTGCCCAGAACGCGTCGTCCTCGGGCGTCGGGAAGCTCTGGCCGGCCGGGAACGTGCCGAGGTCAACCCCCTTGAGCCCCATCTCACGGCAATGACGAAGCTCGTCGATGGCCGCCTCAACGCCCAGGCTTGGGATGACCCCGAGCCCGATGAGGCGCTCGGGCGCGACCGCGCAATACTCCTGCGCGAGCCACTCGTTGTAGGCGCGATGGAGAGCCCGGGATACGTCCTCCTCCTTCGCACTTCCGATCAGCACTCGGCTGCCAGGGCCCGGGTATAGGACCTCCGCGTCGATTCCGTCCCGCTCCTGCTCCTGCAGGCGCTGTTGGGGTGAGCCCGTGCCCGGGAATTCGTCCCAATGGAGGCCGACGGGGTAATAGTCTTCGGGCCGCGTTCCGGCGAAAAGATTCATGCCAGCCCTCTGGGTCCGTCCACCCCGAACTTCGAAGGCGTCCCCGCCGTTCGCAAGGCGGATCCGGCGGGGCGCGTAATCCCGATATCGCTCCGGGACCCAGTGCGCCCATCGGTCGGGCGGCACCTCCAAGTGCGAATCAGCGGAAATGTATCGATAACGCACAGCCATGGTCTGTCCTCCGTCAGTCGCCCACGCGTCGCGGGGCAGGGTAACGCTGATTCTCAGATTCGGTCGGCGCCCTCACTGCACGTCCCAGAGGTGCGCCTCGTTGACCACGCTCCCGCTCTCCACGCCCCGAACCCGATTGCTGATGAGGGTCGGCCCCACATCATAGAAGAGATACAGGTTGATAACCTGTTCGGAGGCGATGCGCAGAATCTTGCGGAGCAGCTCGATGCGTGCTGGCCTGGGAATCGTGACGTCCAGCTCGTCGAGCAAGGCGTCCATCTCCGGGCTCTCGTAGCGCGGCTTGTTGCCACCAGTCCAGCGGTTCCAGGACCCGGGAATGGTGCGACTATGGTAGTACTGGAGCGCGCTCACGCCTGCCGCGTGACGGCTCAGCTCAAATCCCGGCCGCGTGGCGCGATACTCGCCGTCCTGGTACTGCTGGGGCGGGACGACGACCGTCTCGACCTTGACGCCGACCTGCTGCCAGGCGTCGCGAACGGGAAATAGTGCCTTTTGCGCCACCTCGAGGCCGCCCGTGCGAAGCTCGACGCTGAGCACGACGCCGCTCGCGTCGCGCACGAAGCCGTCGGTCGCCTTCGCATAGCCAAGCTCCTCGATCGCGCGGGCCGCCGCCCGCGGATCATACGGATAGCGCACGACCGCTGACTCCGTGTCGGCGTATTCGGGGGCCGTTGGCGGCAGCTTCCCATACGCGATGGGCGCGAGGCCGGCCTGGATCGTATCGACGAGGAGTTGCCGGTCGATGGCTTGCCAGAGCGCCCTGCGGAACCGAGCATCCCCGATCACGGCGGGGCGCGGGTTCTGAAGTTGCGGCCAGATCGCCACCACGTTGTCGATCGGTCGGGTTTTCAGGGTCCCCTCGTTCCACTGGTCCTTGATACTCACCGCCAGCTCCAGGGGGACCGACGCGCCGAGGGTGAGCTGAACTTCCCCGGCCAGGATGTTCGCCGCGAGCGTGTTGGGATCGGGGATGAAGCGGACTTCGATCTCGTCCAGCCTCGGCCGCCCAAGGGCGAATTGCTCGTTGGCTTCCATCGTGACGTGGCTATCGCGGACGAACTCCCGCACGCGGAACGGCCCTGTGCCCACGAACGCGTCGCCGAACGCGGGGTGAGAAGGCAGCGCGCCCGGATCCTGCTCCAGCGCCTGCTGGAGCAGGTGCTTGGGATAAGGATTCGCGAACATGAGGTCCGCATCCACCCACGGCCGTTTCCACCGAACGACGGCGGTTTGCCGATCCAGTACGTCGATGCCGTCAACGGCATCCCACGCCGGGTCGATGACGAGGGGCAGGTCCGGCGTCTGCTCCACCTCGCTCGTGAAGACCAGATCGTCGGCGGTGAACGGCGCGCCGTCGTGCCAGGTGACACCGGGCCGGATCTTCCAGACGGTCTCCATTCGGCCGTCGGGAAAGACGTGCCAGCGTTCGTTCTCGACCGATGGCACGGCCTCGGCGAGGATCGGCTGGAGCGCGCCGTGCGCGTCGGCATCGCTGAGCGGTGAGTTCAGCAGTTTGCCAACCTCGGCCAATCCTTGGACGCGCCGATGGCCCGTCGCGAAATCGCGGTTGAGCATCGGGGGGTTGCCCGTGATGGCCGCGGTCAAACGTGCCGGGGTCCCTGGCGTCGAGCGCTGCGTACTCGGGCCCTGGGATGCCCGGCCGCGATCCTGCCCGGTCGGCGCGGCACACGCGGCAACCGTCACCACGGTTGCAAGCGCCAGAGATCCCACCTGCCTTGCGTGAATCGAGATGAAGAACCGCAGCATCTTCCCCTCGCCCGATCGCTTGGGCCGCCGCTCGACCGCGATTGTTCGAAGTACGGCCTATACGGTCACGGCCGACCGCTGCCAGAGCGACGGATCGAAGATACCCCAGTACGGCTTGCCCACATCGGTCCTGGTGATGCCGTGGGCGACATCCATCCGACAGCGCACGCCCGTTCGCGCCAATTCCTCCTCGAAGAGCTCGTGGATGCGCGGGTCCTCTTCGTCGAAGGCGATCTGGTCTCCGCCGGCCTTGATGCTCGTGTAGGCGTAGTAGCCGCTGTTCTTGGGCTTCTCGCTGCCCTGGCCGATGGCGAGAAAGAGGCACGCCTCCGACCCCGTGTTGAAGTGCTGGTGCCACCACATCTCGCCCGGGACCAGCATGACGCCGGGCCGCCAGTCGACCCGCTGGATGGGGCGCCCCTCTTTCCACAAGAGGGTGTACCCGGTGCCTCGAAGTAGCAGGACGTGGATACCGGGACCGTGGCGGTGGGCCTGCTTGTAGCAGCCTGAGGGCCAGGAATCGGCGTGGCCGACAGCAAAGGAGCCGTTGACCATTCGGTACGCGATGCTGCGAGCCCCGGGTCCGCGCCCCTCGCTCCCGCCCGACGACTCCGCCCACTCGGCGCTCGCCAGCACGTCGGCCACGAAGTTCGTCGCCCAACCTCGCGAATTGTGCGGACGCACCGTCTCTTTGAAATAGTCGTCCTCGCCGTCGAAGCGCTTGGCGAAGACGTAGGGGTTGTTGAAGACGAAGTCGAGGTCCTTGTGGGTGTTGATCACCCGCGGCGCCGCCGTCATCGCGACATAACGGGCAGGCTCGTCACCGGAGAGGTTGTGGTGCTGGTACCACGCGTTGGTGGGGATGGCGAAGTAGCTGTTCGCGTGCCACTCGAAAGTCCGTTTGTGATCCTCATCGATCCAGACGGTCGTTGCCCCCTGACCCTTGAGGACGTAGACGACCTCGTCGTAGATGTGCTTGATGGGATTGAGCGACCGGCCCGGCGGGATCTCGCAAACGTAGGTGTCGTTGAACCCCTCGGTCCCGTCGAGGTTGATGAAGGTGCCCAAGCCGCCCCGCGACGTCCACGGGACGAGCTCGACGTTATTGAGGTCGACCGACATTGCACGGATCGTCGGCAACCCCTCGGCTTGCTTCCACAGCTCGTAGGGGGAGGGTTGATCGAAGATTCGACCGTTGTGCGCTTCCGTCATGGGACGTCCTACTCCACCACTCCTTAGTGTCTGCGTGCCGCGGTGACTCAGTCCACCTCCCACTGATGCGCGTTCGAGACCTGGCCGGCCAGCACGTTCTTCATGCGCGTCGAGCCGATGACGAAGGCGGCGCCCTGGAAGAACAGCGGGAGCATGGTGAGCTGGTCGGTCTGGAAGTGGACGATGTCGCCGAGAACAGCCATCCGGTCGCCGAAGGGGATCGTCCTGCCGTATTTGTCGATCAAACCATCCAGCTCGGCCGAGCCGTAGCGCGCGGCGTTCCCGCCCGCGTAGTTGTTGTCCGGAAGCGGGATCGCGTGGCGGGTGAAATACCCGTCGGGCGCTGCGAGCACGCCTTTGCTGAGAAGGATGAACGACGGGAAGGTCGCGCGCGTCTTGAGGTCGAAGGCGCGCGCGGCCGGCAGGACGTTGAGCTGCACGTCGAGGCCGAGCTGCTGCCACGCCGTCTGGACAGAGAGCGAGGCCGGGACGTGGAAGGAATTCTGCTCGTGGGTCATGAGGCCGACGGAGAGCGGGACCCCGTCCGCGCTCTGGTACATCCCATCTGGCCCCTTCGCATATCCGAGCGCTTCGATCATCTGCGCGGCGGCGCGAGGATCGTACGAGTACTTCACGAGGCGATTATCGATGGCGCGACCTTCCGGTTGGTCCGGCTGCACCCAGGAGTTGGCAACCGGCCCGAGGCCGTTGTTGAGCGTGTCTGTCAGCTCCTGGCGATCGATTGCCTGAAGGAGCGCCCGGCGGAATTGCACGTTCGCGACGATGGGCGGGTCCGGATCGATGAACTGCGGATAGATGGGGAGAACTCCGGCGA
Organism: Chloroflexota bacterium; assembly: GCA_035652535.1. Classification (NCBI taxonomy): domain Bacteria; kingdom Bacillati; phylum Chloroflexota; species Chloroflexota bacterium. Next base: position 12,677 of record DASRDP010000029.1, on the reverse strand, counting down.
GGGTTCCGCCGAGCTGCACCTTCACCTCTTGCGTCTTGTCCCGGATCTGGGTCACATCGTCGACGTTGAGCCCTCGTCCGAGATGGACCTGGACCGCGCCGGCGAGAAGGCCCGCCTTCAGTGCCCCCCGATCGGTGAAGAAGCGGACCTCGATGCGGTCGATGTGGGGGCGACCGAGAATGTAGTTATCGTTCGCCGCCAGCATCACGTGGTTGCCCTCGGCCCACTCGATGATCTTGTACGGGCCGGCGCCGACGAAGGATTCCCGCCAGTAGGGGAGGCTGAAGAATCCGGCCTTGTCGTTCTGGAATGAATCGTCGAGGATGTGCTGGGGCAAGACGAAGATCGGCGGGACTCGCGCCGCGCCCGAGCTGGCCGCCGCCGAGCCAAAGAGCCCGTCCGCGTCGATATACGGCCTCGACCACGTGAGAACCATCGTCTGGGCATCGGCCACCTCGACGCTATCGATGAGCTTGAGCGCGGAGATGGCGACGGCTCCGATCTCCGGGTCGCGGTACACGTCCAGCGTGAACCGCAAGTCGTCGGAGGTTACGGCCGCGCCATCGTGCCAGGCAACTCCAGACTTGAGGCGCCAGGTGGTCTGCATCGTGCCATCGGGGAAGACCTTCCAAAGCGCGTTGTCGATTGTGGGCAGCGCGTCCATGAGCCAGGGCTGCCGGACGTTATCCGAATCCAGATAGCTGCCCCCGCCGTCTACCAGCGTGTACAGCTCGTCCAGGCCGGGAACGCTGCCGGCGCTCGGAGTCGGGTTCGTAACCTCCTGGTGCAACCCTGCGGGTTCGCTGAACATCGAGGCGACGATCTGCTGCGTCCCGGATCGCGTCGCGTGCTGGGCGTCCGTGGCCGAGGGAGCCGCGGGCCTCGCGCACGCCGAAGCCAAGAGCGCCAGCAACAGCACGGCCGATGATCGCGTCTGCATCACGCTGCCTCCGTTCGTGTGAAGTGGAGCCGGACCCATCAGCGAGGGGCGCCATCCAGATGGAAGAAGTCGACCACGTTCCCGGCCAGCATGCGCTCCCGCTCGTCCGGTGGCACTCCGACCATCATCTCATCGATGACTTCCCTGGATTCGGGCCAGTCGCCTTGGGCATGGGCGAAATCGTTTCCCCAAATCAGCTTTTCGACGCCGATCTCGTGCCGACGTTGGACGGCCACCGGATCGCGCATGAAGCCCCAGAGCGCGTGCTTGGTGATGTAGTCGCTGGGCGGCCGGGGCAGCGGTGGGATCCCGAGATTGCGCTCCATTTTGAATCGTTCTCGCGCGTAGTTGTCGTCGATCTGGAACAGCGCGAATGGGACCCAGCCCGCCTGCGTTTCGGCGTGGTAGATGCGCAGGGTCGGAAAGCGATCGAAGACACCGGCGAGGGCGAGCTGAATGGGTACGACCGCCGTGTCCCCGCAAAAACGGCAGAGAATGCTGATGGGGTCTCGACCCGCGGGGACGTCGGGCGAGGAGGGATAAATGGGCTCGCTGCGTTCGAACCGGGTCGTGCCACCGGCGGTGTGCGCCGTGATGGGCATCCCCATCGCCAGGGCCGCCGCCCAGAAGCGGTCGTCAGCCGGCGTGGGGTAGTTTTTGCCGCTCGGGAAGTGATACAGCGCCACACCCTTCAATCCCACCCGGGCGCAATGCTCCATCTCTGCGATGGCGTCATCGACCCCGGTATCTGGGATCACGCCCATGGCGATCAGACGGTCCGGCGCATAGGCGCAATACTCGGTCCCGAGCCACTCGTTGTAGGCGAAGAACATCGCCTTATACGGCTCGTCGTCGCGGATTCCGCGCCAGAATCGAATGTAGCTCGGATGGGTGTACATGATCTCGGCGTCGATTCCGTCCTGGGTCTGCTCCCGGCAACGTTGCTCGGGCGTGCCCGTCCCCGGCCCATCGTAGGTGATGGGGCCGACATCGTGGAGATCGTACCGTCGCCCGGTCCCGGTGAGCTGAGCGCCCGGCGTGTGGGGAGGTCGGTTCTCGAGAAGCAGCCCGTCGTTTCCATTCTGGAGGCGGACGGTCCGCGGCGCGCGTTCCCGCCATTTCGCGGGGACGTGGGGCACCCAGCGCTCCGGCGGAATATCCAGGTGGGAATCTCCGGAGATCACGCGATAGGTAGACATGGTGGCTTGCTCCCTTCGACGACTGGCATCGCTGCCATGGGGACTGATGGTGCGCCGCGCGATCTCACCGCGATTCCTCTCGGTAGAGGTGCGCCGCATCGAGCAACGGGCGGTCGTGGACAGAGAACAGGATCAGCGGGTCCCGGGCAGATTCATTCTTGAATCGATGCCATTGCCACGACGGGATGGAGAAGCAGTCGGCTGTGCTCCACCTGATCGCCTCCTCGCCCTCGATACGGTCTCCGGCCAAGGCGGAGCCCTGTCCCTCCACCACCAGGTACACGGCGCTGCCGGTGTGGCGATGGGCCTTCGTCTCCATGCCCGGCGGGATGAGCTGGACGCGGCACCCGAGTGTATACGTCGTTGCCCCGCCGGTCACCGGATTTCGGTAGTCCAGCACCACGCCATCCCACGGGTCGATCTCTTCGGCGTCCGCGAGGGACTGGAGGGTCGCCCGCGTCTCGGCCCAGCCGTACTTGATCGGGAAGCCGGCGCCGTCGCACTGCAGGTTCGCGTTGGTGCGATAGGAGCCGAGCCGCTGCCGGAAGTATCCGTCCGGCTTATGAGCCGGCTGGAGGTTCCCGCCGGGATACGCGTCGCGGAATTCGACGTCGAAGGCGTTGATGATGCCTGTGTCCTGGACGGTGAGCCAGATCGCAGGGTCGGCACCCCTATTCGTGGTGCCATGCCACGTCCAGCTTGGCTGCACGAGGAGATCGCCGCGGCCCATGGGCTGCTCTTCGCTCTCGGCGATGGTCGACGTCTGCGAGCCTTGAATCATGAAATACACAGACGTGCGGGTATGCCGATGCGACTGGGTAAACTCACCGGGCCCGAGGTGTTGCATTGTCGCGTTCAGCATCCCGACCATTCCCGGCGCGCTGGCGCTCGTGGGATTGATCAACGCGATGGTGCGCATGCGCATCACGTCGTCAATCGGAACGACGTCACCGGCCTCGAGAAGGCAAGCCTTGACGTCCTCCCACCGCCACACCCAGGGACGGACGCGTTCTGCCTCGCGCGCTCGTCCGGATCGCTCCCATGCGCCGCGCAGACTGGCGCCGTGCGCGCGTTCATTCAGCGCGGCGATTCGCTCGTCCCGAGTCGGTGCTGGCGGTTGTGTCGATTCCATGATGCCACCTCGCGCGAGCAATTTTTTCCGTCGATCATTGCCAGGACCGGTCCCCGAAGTTGGCCCCGGACTACGATGCGAGGCGCTGACGCGGACCGCGCCTCGCCTCCCCGCTCGGCACGGTCCGTGGAGGCCGGCGCACGCCGATCGCCACGGGGACCGTCGGCAGCAACGGGGTCCAAGCAGTCCGCATGCGCTCACCCAGCGGGGGCCGATTCGGCGATTATATGGATCTCCGCGGCGTTGTCCAGCGTGTCGTGATCTCCACCGTGCAGCGCGGTTCCACAGCGTGAGATACCCGCGTGCCTCGACAGGCGAGCGGCTACTCAATCCCGCGCCGCGGGTTACGCTTGCTCCTCTCGGTAAAAGCCGAAGGCTTTCGCGACGGGCGCGTCGCTGATGGAGAACAGGATCGCGGGCTCGCTGGAGGAGGTGTTCCGATGGGCATGCCAGCGCCACGAGGGAATGCGGAACGCGTCGTGGTCTTCCCAGACCAGCTCTTTCGGATCGTCCAGGTCCAGCGTGCTGACGCCCTGACCCCGCACCACGTGATAGCGCACCACGCCGGTGTGACGATGGGGTTGGGTGGCCTCGCCGGGCCGAAGCATCTGAATGCGGGCGCTCATGGTGGGGAGGGTGTGCCCGCCCGTGACCGGGTTTGCGTATTCGAGCAGGATACCGTCGCACGGGTCCACGTCCTCTTCGGCTGCCATCAGCTCCATAGCCGCGAGCGCATCGCGGAACTTGTAGGTCATCGGCGGCGAATCCTGGGGAGACGCGAGCTGGGCGCCGGTCAACCGCGCGGGTCGGATGTTGCCGTACAGCTTGGAGTGGAAGCCTTCCGGATGGGTAATTGGCTGCTGGCCCCCACCCGGCCAGTTGTTTCGGAACTCGACGTCGAGCGCTTGGATGAGCACGTTGTCGAGCATATCCATCCAGATAACCGGCTCAGACCCCGGGTTTGAATGATCGTGCCAACCGAAGCTCGGCTGCACCAGGAGATCGCCCGGCTCCATGAACATCTGCTCGCCATTCGTTGTCGTGTAGGCGCTGCCATCGCCGACGACGATGAAGCGCATCGCCGACGCGGTGTGCCGGTGGGCGGGCGCATGCTCGCCGGGCATCACGATCTGGTAGCCGCCGAGGTTTCTCCGAAAGGCGTCCCCGCCAAGCCGGACGACTTCGCCGGCCTCGAGCAGCAGGGGGTAAATGATGGACCACTTCAGCACCGACGGCTCCGGTTGGCGGTGCCCGTGCGTCAGTAACCAGTAGGGCACGATGCCGTGCGCTTCGAGCTTCGCATTGAAGGCGTTGAGCCGTGCCTCGGCGTCCCCTGCCTCCGTCATAGCAGTTTCCCTCCGGTCGCGGTGCGCGATTCACCATTCTCTGTATGGGCCGAGCATGGACATTTTTCAGTTCAAAGTCAAGTTTCGACGGACCAGACGGGCACTGGATATCGCCCGCCCGGATTTCCTATTCTGTTGCGCGTCTTGTCGCGCGCCATCGACGTCGCGCAACCGAGGGGTGGATGAAATCAACCGACGGTGCCGAGGCGCCCACGGATGCGCGCCTCGCGGGACCACTCAGCGAGATCCGGGTGCTCGACTTTGCCCACGTCTTCGCTGGTCCCTTCTGCACGCGGAACCTGGCGGACCTGGGCGCCTCCGTCCTGCACGTGGAGACGCGCACCCGGGGTCAGGGGGAGGACGCCCACCGGGCCGCGTACGCCCACCGCAACAAGCGATCCATCACTCTCGATCTAAAGAGCGAGCAGGGGAACGCCGTGGCAGCGAGGCTCGCCGCGGTGGCGGACGTCATCGTCGAGAACTTCAGCTCGGGGGTGATGCGACGGCTGAAGTTGGACTACGAGACGTTGAGCCCGGCCAATCCAAAGCTGATCTACCTCAGCATGTCCGGATATGGCCACTCCGGCCCCCGCCGCGCATGGACCAGTATGAACATGAATCTCCAGGCGTACACGGGGCTAATGATGGCGACGGGTGCCGAAGGCGACCTTCCGACGTCGATCTCGAACTCCTGGAACGACTACATCGGCGGGCTGCATGGCGCGATTGCCATTTTGCAGGCCCTTGCCGAGCGCCATGAGTCCGGCCGTGGTCGGAACATCGACCTCAGTCAGTTCGAGTGCAGCGTGGCCACGCTCGGCCCGCTCCTCATGGCGGCCGCGGCCACGGGTCGCCCGCCGCGGCGTCTCGGGAGTCGATCGGACCACTGCGCCCCGCAGGGCGTGTACCCTTGCGCGGGTCGCGACGAATGGATCGCCATCAGCGTGCAGACCGACGAGCAATGGCGGGTCCTCGCCGCCGTGATGGGGCAGCCGGGTCTGGCCGACGATCCCCGATTCGCGACGGTTCTTGGGCGCCTGCACAACCATGATCAGATTGACGCGGAGCTAACCCACTGGACGCGCGAGCGTTCGAAAGAGGACGCTGAGCGCGCGCTGCGGCAGGCTGGCGTGCCTGCCGAGCGAATGCGCCGTGCCGAAGCAGTCGCCCTGTCGCCCGACTCCGGCCGCGTATATCGGCCCGTACCCGGACACGGCGAGCGAACCGTTCTGACAGCGACCGTCCCCTTCGCGTTCAGCCGAAGCGCTATCTCACCCATCGTCCCGCCGTCCGAGCTTGGTGCCGACACACGCATGGCTCTCCGCGATTGGCTCGGTATGAGCGACGCGGAGATCGACGAGCTCGAGCGCCAGAAGGCCCTGGTGTGATCCGTCCTGGGGCGGCGGGAGTGGCGGTCGATGGCGATCGAGGGGACTGCCGTCATGGGTGCGGGGCCGCGCGGTCGCGAGCGTAGCGGGCATGCGCATCCTCGACCTCGCCCGCTTACCTGCCCTCTACGCAACGCGGCTTCTTGCCGAGCAGGGGCACGACGTCATACGGATCGAAGACCCACGCGGCGACCCAGCGCGCCGCCTGGGGCCGTTTCTCACGCTCGAGCCGAGCATCGAGACCGGCGCCTATCACCAGTTCCTGAACGCGGGTAAGCGGAGCCTTGCGCTCGACGTCACCGCCTCGGATTGCCGCCCGGCGCTCGAGCGCCTCATCGCGACCGCCGACGTCATCGTGGCGAGCCCGCCCCTGCCCCTGGATGAGGAGCGCATCCGGCATCTCAATCCCACCGTCGTTCTCACCATCGTGGGGGGCGATGACCTGCCCGAGCTGTGCGCTTATGCCCGGGCGGGTTTGCTCTCGATCACCGGCCACCCGGGCGAGACGCCCGTGCTGATGGGGGGCCACATCATCTACGCGGCTACGGGGCTCTGGGTGATGCTGGGCACTAGCGCGGCGATGCTGGTCAAACGCACGGCCGGGTTGGGTCAAACGGTCGCCGTCGACGTGCAGGAGGCGTTCGAGACATTCCTCGATCACGCGGTGGAAAACTTCACCGCGCGCGGTCGGCCGACCGAGCGCCGCGGCTACCGGGGCGGGGTGACGCCGATCTCGGGAGCCTTTCCTTGCGCAGATGGCTACTGGATGCTCAGCCTCTCGGACTCAACGGAGCGCTGGAAGCGGTTCATGGAGTGGATGAACGACCCGGTCCTCGCCAACGACGAATCGCTCTTGGACTACGATGCGCGCCTAGCCAAGCGCGACATCATCCTCGACCGAATCGGAAGCTGGGCCATGGCCTACCCGAAGGAGTACGTGGTTACCGAAGCGCAGAATCGCCACATCCCGGCCGCGCCCGTTGCCACTCCCGTCGAGCTGGTGGCGGACCCGCAGCTCGTCGATCGGGGCTTTCTCGTCGAGGTCGACCACCCCGCGTTCGGGCGCATGCGCTTCCCACGCGGTGCGCTCGCCACGCTGTGGGACCGAACGATCGCGTCGGCCCCGACTCTCGGGCAACACACCGCCGAGATTCTTGACGAGCTGGGATTCGGTGTGCAGGATCGATCCGTGCTCTTCCAGCGCGGCCTGATTGGCTGCAAGCCGTAAGATAGGCACGAACATCCGTCATTCTGGAGGAGCTTGCCGTGCTACCGAGGGATAAGACCGCGATCGTCGGGATCGGATGGACCGCGTTCAGCCGCAACTCGGGTGTTTCGACGACGAGCCTCGCAGCGCAGGCCAGCTTTCGTGCCATCGAAGACGCCGGCCTCAAGCCTCGCGACATCGACGGCGTCATGTCCTGGTTCCACAAGTACGCGGACGGAATCAGCCCGCGGGAGCTGGGCTTGGCCATGAACCTCGACTGTCCCTTCGAGCTTTTCGTCGACGCCGGCGGCCACTGGATGTGTGGCGCGGTGACCGCGGCCGCCTCCCTCGTCGCGTCGGGCGTCTGTCAGAACGTGCTCCTATACGTCGCTCGCAACAGTTACAGCGAGGGGCGCGCGCGCCGACCCGCCGAGGCGGCAGTCGGGGGCGGGCCGGACCAGTTCCGAAACCCGTTCGGGCAGCATCTTGCCGCAACGACCTTCGCCATGCCGGCCACGGCCCACATGGCCCGGTTTGGGACGACGACGCTCGACTTTGCGCACCTCGCGGTCACCCAGCGAAAACACGCATCCCTCAACAAGAAAGCGCAGATGCAAAAGCCCATCACCATCGAGGACCATCAGAACTCACGCTGGATCTCGTACCCGTATCGATTGCTGGATTGCTGCCAGCAGACCGACGGAGCGGTCGCGGTAGTGATCACGTCGGCCGAGCGCGCCCGTGATCTGCGCCATGCCCCCGTCTACATCATGGCGGGCGTGGCGGGCGAGGGTGAGACGGAGCACCTCTGGGAGACGAACGGCGTCAATATCGCGCCCAGGCTCTACCGCGCGGCTGGCGTCACCCCAAAGGACGTGGACGTGGCCGAGCTGTACGACCCCTTCACCGGCATGGTCATGCTGCACATGGAGGACTTCGGCCTCGTGCCGAAGGGCGAAGTCGGCGGGTGGGTCACCGCCGGGAAAAACGGACTCGACGGGGAGACGCCCGTCAACACCCACGGCGGGCTGCTGAACGAGGGGCACATCATCGCGCTGAACCACGTGGTTGAAGCGGTACAGCAGCTCCGGCCCGAGGGCGTGATCGACGACATGTGCGAAGGGTCGCACACCTACGATCGTTCGATGTGCCGGCAGGTTCGCGACCCGAAGATCGCGCTGCTGTGCGGCGAATCAGGCGGCAGCGGCATGCTGCTGCGGAGGGGGTAGACGGTGGCGCAGACTGCGAAACCCGTCCCAGTGCCCGACCACGACACCGCGCCCTTTTGGGAGGCGTGCCACAACCACGAGCTGCGGGCGCAACGTTGCGCGAGCTGCGGTCGGTTCCGCTGGCCACCGCAAGGGTTTTGCCCAGCGTGCTACTCGTGGGAGCACGACTGGGTGCGCCTGTCCGGCCGAGGAACCGTCCGCTCCTTCTCGGTCGTTCACCACTCCGCCGTGCCTTCCTTCAAGGACGAGCTTCCATACGTGGTGGCGGTCATCACGCTGGACGGGACAGACGGACACGTGGACCTCGTCAGCAACGTGGTGGGGTGCCCCTGGGAGGACGTTAAGGTGGGCATGCCCGTCGAGGTCGTCTTCAAGGACGTCACCAACGAGGTCGCGATCCACCAGTTCCGCCCCGTCGCGGCTCCGTAGCCGAGCTACCGTTCTGGCGCTGGCCACCGGGCGTCTCGCGCCGTGACCCGCGCCACGCGTGTTGCTCGCCCGCTGCTGGCGCGAGCGTCGCCACTCGAGCCGCTTCGCTATCGCGACTTCCGCCTGCTCTGGTTCGGGCAAGGCGGAAGCGGCATCGGGTATTGGATGGACCAGGTGGCCCGCGGGTGGCTCATGTACGAGCTGACGGACTCGGCGCTCCAGCTCGGCCTGGTGACGGCGATCCGTGCCATTCCCCTATTCCTCCTGTCGCCCGTGGCGGGTGTGTGGGCTGACCGATACCGGCGGAAACGGCTCCTCGTGGCGTCCCAAACCGTGAATGTCGCGTTCTTCGGCGCGTTGGCCATCCTTATCTTCGGGGGCTCCGTTCAGCCGTGGCACGTGTATCTGGCTGCGCTCGGCACCGCGATTGCGCAAGTGTTCGAAGGGCCGGCGCGGCAGGCAATGCTGCCGGAGACGGTTCCGGCGACACACCTCACGAACGCGATCGGCCTCAACTCGATCGTCTTCAATAGCAGCCGCACCGTGGGACCGGCTGTGGCAGGAATGCTCATATCCGCCGTGGGCAGTGGCGGCTCCTATTCGGCGCAGGCGCTCATTTATGCCCTGTGCGTGTTCTGGACGCTCCAGATTGGAGAGGCTGGAGCATCGGCCCAGCGGCACCCAGGCCGGCGCGCGTCTGTGCTTTCCAGCACGCTCGAAGGTTGGCGGTTTATCGCCGGAAACGAAACCGTCCGCGCAAGCATGATGATCACGGCCACGACAGCGCTCCTCGCCGTTCCATTTATTACGCTGCTCCCGATCTTTGCGAAAGACGTATTGGACGTGGGCGCGACCGGGCAGGGGCTGTTTCTCGCCGCGATGGGGGTTGGCGCCTTGCTCAGCGCGGTGCTGCTCGCCACGGTGGGCGACCGGCTGTTTCGCGGGCCGCTCATGCTGGGCGGCGCAGTCCTCTACGGCGTAAGCCTTCTGGGGTTCGCGGGATCGCCGTGGTTCGTCATCTCGCTGGTTCTCCTGACGGCCGCGGGTCTCGCGAATGTCGCCTGCAACGCGCTGGTGCAATCGGTGGTTCAGGCGGCCACGCCTTCAGCCCTTCGCGGGCGGGTCATGGCCGTCTTTCTGCAACGGGAGCTGCTCACGACTCTCGGCGGTCTGCTGGCGGGCGCGCTCGCCGCGCTCTTGAGCGCGCCCGCTGCGGTGGCGCTGATGGCGGGCGCGTGCCTCGCTCTCAGTGTAGGGATCGCCCTCGTGATCCCCGCCATTCGCGAAATCCATTAGTATCGGTGGTCGGGCCGCCCGGTCACGCCAACCGCCGCGAAGTCACCCCGCCCGGTACAGACGAGGTGACGTGGCGGCGCGGTCCCCATCTCAGCACAAAGAGAGGAGCGACACGGTGGCGAACCTCAATCTGGACCGATCCAGGACGGCGCTGCTCTGCCTGGACATGCACAACATCATCGTCCAGCGGGTCCCGGAAGACCGGCGGGGGACCCTGGTGGAGACAGTACGGCGCGTGCTCGACGCGGCCAGGGCGGCCGGCGTGCTCGTCATCTACGTGGCGGTGGCCCGCCGACGCGAGTTCATGTCGCCCCGCAACAGGTTCACCGGTGCCACCGGGTTCGTCACGGATCCGGCGCAGATCGCCGAGGCCATGAAGTTCGTCGAGCGCGTCGCGCCCCGCGATGACGAACCGATCGTGCGAAAGCCCCGCATCAGCGCGTTCTATGGAACAGAGCTCCAATCGATGCTCGCCTCGCGCGACATCGACACGATTGTGCTGACCGGTGTCGCGACGAATTTCGTGGTCGAGTCGACGGCGCGCTATGGCGGCGATGCGGACTACCGGGTGATCGTGCTGGAGGACTGCTGCGGCGCGTTCTCCCACGACGAGCACGACTGTGCGATCAACGCGATGAGCCATTTCGTCGAGATCGGAAGGTCGCAGGACTTCCTGGACAGCATTCGCTGACCGCGTCGCGGTCACGAATCGCCGCCGGCCCGCCGGAGCTCCTGTAGGACCGGCATCTCCTCGAGTCGGCGGTCGGATAGATATTCCCACAGCACGCCGCTCGGCTTGGGAAGCCGCGGCTCGCACCGGATCACCCGCGTTGGGGTGACGATGAGATCGACGGGCACGTCGAAGGGCTCGATGGGAACGCTGTCGACGATCTGCGCGTCGTGGACCGTCGTCGCGATGGGCACATTCGGGCCGACGCGACCCAGGGTCCGCAGCGTCGCGTACTCCAGCTCGGCGTAGCCTTCACCCTTCCCAACGCGCGCGCCGCGCGCGGTGACGGCGACTGTTCCGAAGACGATGAGGTCGATGGCGGGCAGCTCGACGAGGGGAACCAGGGAGCCCAGGGCAAACGCGCCGGCGATGCTGGAGGCGCGCGCGCGGTCCCCCGCGTCGAGGCGAGCCGGGTCGACGACGACGAACCCGCCGCGCAGCCGCGGCGTGGGCATGAGGAGGAGCTTCCGGGCGTCGAGAACGCGCTGCCGTACCGGCCGCTGGGGCGCGTCGGGATTCACTTTCACCACGCGCGCCCGTTCAAACTCCGGTTGCTCGGCCAGGCGCGCGGCGGCCGCGGACGCGCCCCGAAAGTTCGGGATACGACCGCGAATCGGAAAGGGAAACGCCGCCTGCCTCTCAGCGACGAGCCGCGCCCAGACCGATTCGCGAATAGCTTGCTTCCGCGTGCTGAGATCTTCGTTCATGCGCCCCGTATACTGGAGCTCTTGATGGTTTCCTCCCCCAGGCCGCGCCCATGGCTCGTTCGCTTGCCGTTCTACTACGGCTGGGTGATTGTCGCCGTTGGATTCATCGCCTCGGCGTTTAGCATCGGCCTCACATGGACCGCCGGGCTGTTGGCCGTGCCGATGGCGGCGGAATTGGAGTGGAGCGGCTCCGCCTTCTTTTTCGCCGTTAGCCTGCGAGGTTGGCTCGGCATCGTGTTCACCCCGATCATGGGGCCGTACCTGGACCGGCCGCGAGGGCCGCGCGTGCTCGTCCTCATCGGCGGCCTTGTGAACGCCGTCGGCGTGCTCCTCATTCCGTTCGTCGACAGCGCTTGGCAGTTCGTCGTTCTCTTCGGCGTACTGGGCGGAATCGCACAGGCTGCGCAGACGGGGATCTCCGCAGCGATCGTACCAAAGTGGTTTGTGCGCCAGCGAGGAATGGCCGTTGCCGTATCGACGATGGGCGGCGGACTCACGGCGGTATTCCTCCCGCCAGTCGTCGGCGTCATGACGGGAGCGTCGGGCTGGCGGAGTATCTGGCTCGTGATCGGGTTGCTGGCGCTTGTCTTCGGCACGCTTTCCGCGTTGCTGCTCTATCGCGAGCCAGAAGATCTCGGGCTCGCACCGGACGGTCGGACTCCCGGGTCCGAACGCGGGGTCACACCGGCCGGCAGCATTGCGGAAGAACGGAGCTTCACGCGGACCGAAGCGCTCCATACGAGCGTCTTCTGGGTGCTGCTCGTGGGGATTGCCGTCGGGTCGCTGGCGAACAATGGGATCCCCGCCATGCTGGCGCCGATCTTTGTCGACCGCGGGTTCCCCTTTGACGTGTCGGCTCATTCGCTGGCGTGGTACGGCGTCGCGTCAACGATCACCAAGTTTGCCTGGGGGTGGGCGGCAAATCGGTTCTCGGTGCGCGCCGTGCTCCTGATCCTCACGTTCTTCGGCGCGTTGGCACTTCCGTCGGTCCTCATTTTCCCGCTCGTCGGCCCGGGCCTCTACGCATTTCTCATCGGCGTCTACATTGGCGCCTATTTCTTTCTCTCACAGATG